>CAZEBI010000032.1:0-17808 GCA_964510355.1 uncultured Nitrospina sp.
ATAATTTCCCGCCAAGGCTTTGGTTCGTGTCAAAGCGCCGAACAGAGTTGATTTTCCCGCATTGGGGAGGCCAACGAGGCCACAGGTAAATCCCATGAAAATTCAAATCCTTTCTAGTCGTCCCCTCTGGTTTCTCGCAATGACAGGCAAAGGGGAATATTGAGAACCTAAGTCCAGAAGCGCAACTATTTTGGTTGGCTTATTAATGTTCTGACCTATTCCCTCTGGGCATGGCTCCTTAGCAGGAGAGGCAACAAGGCAAAAGCTCGTTGAGCCGCCAAGACCATTTATTTGTCAGAGAAAGTTATTGCACGCTGGCCCCACGCCCAGTGGGGAAAGGTTTTAAAAAAACCAGGCACAAGAATACCAGAAAAGCGTAGCCGGCGATGATTTTAAAAAATATTTGTGGGGTCACGAAACTGAACAGAGTGAGGAAAATGACCGCCCCGACGCTTCCGTAGGCTCCTGCCAGGCCAGCCAGTTTTCCGGTCAGTGGTTTGGAGATCAAGGGGATCACGGCAAAACAGGCCCCGTTCCCTGCTTTTAAGAAAAGGGAACCTACTATCGTGAGGGCTATGGCATCGGTCAGTTGCCAATTGGAATCGATCTCTCCCATGAACCAGTGACTCACCATTCCTCCCAGGACTGTGATGAAAAGGGTTCTTCTGCGACCAAAGCGATCAGAAATCCACCCCCCGCCGGGGCGGGCGATCAGGTTCATGCAAGCATAACTGGCTCCCAGGATTCCCGCTAACCCGACAGAAAGTGAGAAAGTGGTTTGCAAAAACTCAGGAAACATTGAAACGATTGCCAACTCGGAACCGAATGTAAGAGAATAGACCAGACTCAATATAGCGATCTGGCTGAACGGGTATTTTTTTTCTTCCGGCACGGGGTGTTGCAACCTAGCCATGTTGACTTGCCAACATCGAAATCCGTTCAGAATGAAAAGTAAAGCCAGGGCGAAAATCAAGGCTGTAGAAAGAGAATCCGAGATCAGGGCAAGCGGATGCCGGGAAAGTTTCCAGATGAACAGGACCATAGCTCCATAAACGGGCAAGAGAAAAAGGATTTGCAGAATCAGGTCGCGGCGTGAAGTTATCTCAATCACACCCTGTATATTTACCGGGAAATCCAGGCCCTTTCCCGGAGCATCAGGGCAAAACCTGTAATAAACCCCGGCCCAGATCAGACAAGAAACCCCGGAAAGGCTTGCCGCCACCCGCCAGCCGGAGTCCTCGGCAAAGGGCAGGGCAATCAAGGGCAGAGAAAACGCCGCAAACGCAGAGCCGAAGTTGCCCCAGCCCGCGTAGATACCCTGAGCGGTTCCCATTTTTTTTGGCGGGAACCACTCGGCGATCATTTTTATACCGACTACGAATCCGCCGCCGATGATTCCCATGAGCAAGCGGGTGATAAGCAGCGTTATAAAGTTTTGTGACAAGGCGAACCCGAAACACACCAATGCGGAAAAGACCAACAAGCCACTGAACACTTTTTGCGGGCCATACTGATCCACCCAGAAACCGATAATGATGCGCGCCGGGATGGTCAAAGCCACATTGCAAATCATCAATATATTGATCTCGGCGTGGGACAGGCCAAGAGTGTGCAGAATCGTCGTGTTGAACGGCGCCATATTGAACCAGGCCACAAAGGTCAGAAAAAATGCGACCCAGGTCAGGTGCAGGGTGTTCCATTGGATTTTACTGAAACCTAACATTCTGTTGTTTTTACCGGGATCTGTGGGCTAAAAAAAACATAGAGGAATAAGATGCGGGGAGAACGGGGCAGATGACTCCATAATGCATTTATTATTCGTTGTCGCCAGGTTGGTTGCTCATCATCTGGTGGGATTTCACTACACCACGGGGGTCAAAAACGATGACCATATCTTTGGTGATATCGCTGCCCAGGGAATTGTAAAAATTATATTCATAAGTCCAAACCGTGTAACCGTTCTGGACACCCTTTTTAAAAGGCGCTCCAAACATGGCATGAATTTCCTTGTGGGTGGTTGTTCCTGCAACAATATTTTTATAAAGAGACGCGTCGAAGTTTTTACCGGCCGTGCCGCAACCCGCGGCGAAAAGCAAAACAAGAATAACTGTCAGGATTGTTTTCATTTTTAGAGTTCTCACTTTATGAGGTCGTAATATTATATTTTTCTCGATGCAGTTTCGAGTTCACTTGAAAGATGATTTCGATATTGTTTTGCTTTTCCATTTCTTCGAGAAAATGGCTCTCCTCCTCGAACAGCATGTCATAAACAGTAGGATGCACTTCGATGCCAATTTTCTTTTTAGTGATGTTGTCGGTTCCCCGGCGCTGGATTTCCCGGATTATTTCGTAACAAACAGTGGTCGTGCCCTTGATATAGCCTTTTCCTTCGCAGTAATAGCAGGGGTCGCAAAGGGTTTGTGCCAGGCTTTCGCGTACGCGCTTGCGAGTCATTTCCACCAGTCCCAATTCGGATATTTTGAGGATGCGGGTCCGTGAACGATCTGCTTTCAGCGCCTGCTTGAGTGCGTTGGATACCCTCTCTTTGCTTTCCTCTTTGGTCATATCGATGAAGTCCACAATGATGATACCGCCGATATTCCTGAGACGAAGCTGGTACACGACTTCTTTAACCGCCTCTAAATTGGTTTTCAGAATGGTATCTTCAGGATCACTGTGGCCGACATATTTTCCGGTATTGACATCAATGGCGACCAGGGCTTCGGTCTGGTCGATAATGATATAGCCGCCAGATTTGAGCCATATCGTCCGGCCCAGGGCGCGGCTGATATCCATCTCAATGCCATAGTGATCGAAAATGGGCATGGGGTCTTTATATTGCTCAATTTTATCGGACAAATGCGGTAGATAAGTGGAGCAGAATTCCAGGCATTTTGAAAAATCTGATTTTGAGTCGATCACCAGCCGTTCGGTTTCTTTGGTGAAAAGATCGCGGATAGACCGGAAGATCAGGTTCAAATCCTCGTACACCAGGTACGGGGCGCTCAGGTGTTCAGATTGTTTTTCCAGGAACTCCCAGAGGTGATGGAGAAAGTTGAGATCCCTCTCAAAATCCGCACGCGTGGCATCCTGCCCTGCGGTTCGGACAATATAACCTTCGCCGGGGTTGCCGATTTCGCCGATCAGTTTTTTCAGTCGTTCTTTTTCGTCTTCGTCTTCAATGCGCCTGGAAACGCTGATATGGTTGACCGTGGGCATATAGACCAGGTAACGTCCGGGCAGAGTGATGTAATTGGTGATGCGTGCCCCTTTGGTCCCCAGCGGGTTCTTGGCAATCTGTACCAGAATGTCCTGGCCTTCCTGCAAAATATCCTGAATGCTGATTTCATGATTGGGTCTGCCGGGTTTTCCTTCAAAAGGCTCGTCCTTTTCATCGTGCAGGGGAGGGGGGGCGATCTCGTTTTCGAGCCCGAGCATGTCGGTGACATCGATATCTCCGACATACAGAAAGCCGGCCTTTTCCATGCCGATGTCGACAAAGGCCACCTGCATTCCAGGTAGAATTTTGGTGACTTTGCCACGGTAAATATTTCCCACAATGCCTTTGTGGGCTTTGTGCTCAATAAATAATTCTGCGACCTGATTGTTTTCCATCAGGGCAACACGGATTTCGCGCTGATTGGAATTTATCAGAATTTCAGAAGACATGGATATCCTGTTCTAAATAGGGAGACGGGAAATTGTACCATGCCGGGAAGCCCAAACCTTGAAAAAACCATGGGCTTTTTTGTCTCAATGAAGGGCTCTGCGCATTTCAACATTGAGGAGCAGGCCTATGGCGAAAAAATTGGTAATGAGGGAAGAGCCGCCATAACTCAAGAAGGGAAGGGGAATGCCGGTGATGGGGAACAAGCCGATGGTCATGCCGACATTAAAAATGATATAAAACGCGATGAAACTGATGAGCCCCAGTGAAAGAAAAAAACCAAAACGATCGCGGGCTCTAAAGGCGATGTTCAATCCCTTCAGGATGATAAACAAAAATGCGGATAAAAGCATGGCGACGCCAAAAAAACCGGTTTCTTCGGCGAAGACTGAAAAAATAAAGTCTGTATGTTTTTCCGGTAAAAAATTGAGTCGGCTCTGGGTTCCGGCTAACAGGCCTTTACCCCAGAACCCGCCTGACCCGATGGCGATTTTAGATTGAATAGCATGGTAGCCCGCTCCAAGCGGGTCCAGCTCCGGGTTGAACAAGGTCAGGAGCCGGGTTTTCTGATAGTCCTTGAGAAATAACCAGATTGCCGGAGCCATCAGGAGCCCGCCACTGAAAAGTTTTATCAAGGTCATTTTTTCCATTTCAATAGCGGCTACGAAAACCAGAAAACTGAAAAAAATCATCATGGTGGTGCCAAGGTCGGGCTGGACAACGATGAGCCCGCCCAGGACACCCGTTATCAAGGTCGGAATAAAAAGGTCTTTTAATGTATAGGGGCCTGACATCTTTCCCGGTTCGAAGTATTTGGCCAAGGCAATGATCAACGATACCTTGGCGAACTCGGAAACCTGAACACTGACGGAGCCTATATGAATCCAGCGCCGGGCACCTGACGCGATCACTCCGTGGACCAGTACATAGGCGAGAGCCAACAGGGTAACAAAATAGATGAGGTAGGCGTAGCGGCTCAACCAGCGGTAATCCATTGCCAATGCGATGAACATGGCAACCAGTCCATAGCCGATCCAGTAAATTTGTTTGATATAAAGGCCGCGAAAAAAAGCTTCCGGCCGGGCATGGTTGGCACTGTATATGATCACCACGCCGAGAACAGCTATTCCCATGCACATCAGGAAAAACAGCCAGTTGAAGTTAGAAACCAAGCGTCGATCAATCATACGAAGATTTTATCATAACCTGTTGAAAATTATGAGCTATTTTGGCTTTATCCGCCGTCATGCATATTGCATGACCTGCCGATAGACCCCAAAGACGATTTTTTTGGAGTGTGGCACCCGGATTGCGTATGCTACTAATGATTGAGAATGTTTGAAGGAGAATGATGATGAGCGACCCGAATCAAGATAAGGACCCTAAACAAGAGGCGCCTGCCGGTAAGAAGAAAGAGCGCCCCGACAATGAAAACAAACCTTCCCGCCTGGCAGAGCGCAAAGGCCAGCGCCCGGCATTCCCCTTCAAAAGAAAACCGGTTTAATCGGTTTTCCTTCAACCCGAAAAACAGGATTGCTCTAAATGAAAGATTGCCCATGTGGTTCAAATTTTCCTTTCACCGACTGTTGCGCCCCGTTGATCCGGGGTACCGGTTTTCCAGATACGGCGGAGGACTTGATGCGGTCACGTTATACCGCGTTCGCTCAGGAGAACTGGGAATACCTGGTGCTCACCAGTCACCCGGAAGAAAAAAAAGAAATGGCCCGGCTGGATCCCGACCTGATTGAGGACGGAGTGATTTGGCAAAAACTGGAAATTCTCGGCACCCGGGCCGGTGGCGCGGATGATTCGGAAGGCCAGGTGGATTTTGCCTCCTATTATATTAAGGAGGGTATCGAGCACACCCTGCGGGAATCCTCGCGCTTTTACAAAGTCAATGGCCGCTGGGTCTATAGCCGTAAAGATTCCACCCTGCCTCCTGTCCCGGTTTCACCCCAGACAAAACCCAAAACCTTTATTCGCGATACAGCAAAAATAGGCAGGAACGACCCTTGCCCCTGTGGCAGTGGAAAAAAATACAAAAAATGCTGCCACTAGGCGTGGGGCCGGTACTGCATTGCCCATGGAGCAAGCAACGCTATTAAGCGCAATACTTTAATTATTTTCCTCTGACAAGGGGGGGGTGTATAAGCAGTAGCTTTATTTGAGGAACAAAGAGTTGTCTCGGCTGAAAAAGAATCTTCCCCCCCTGTCAAGGGGGGACTGAGGGGGGTTGCTTTTTCACCTCCTTCCCAAGGGGCTCACCGGCAGTTAAATATCATAGGTTCGGTGTGACAAATATATTGACTTTTTGCGCAACCCGCTAAGAAGCATTCTTTGGAATTGGGTTCAGATGCACCTCGCGCCCCGGAGTGTAAGGCATTTAATTTGGCCTTAAAAATCAAAGAGTTCCAAAACTGCGTACTTTCTAATCGAGAGACCTCAAAGCCTTGATAGGTCTATGTTTGAGGGCAATTCTCCGGGGTTTTCCACAGGTTTTACACAATAGGTGTGGAAAAGGTGGTTTTCCCGGCTGAGGCATCTTGAAACCCTTGCCAGTAAAGAGGGTGAGAGCGGGTAGAGAAGAAAACCCCAGCCCTAAAAGGTGGACTCGGTCATGTTTTGTTATACCCTTAACCCATAGGCTGAATCTGGGTGATGAAAGACCTGGTTTTGGTTCGTCCTTGTGCAATAAGGGCGGAGCAGGCGTCAAAATTCCGAAGCACGTGTTCTCCCTATATCTAGGCCTCCAGAGGGTAAATTTATACTGCCGGGTATGTAATGTTTTTTGACAGCCTGATTATAGGGGGAAAAGCATGACAAGATTTTGATACCCTTTTTCTGCCCCTGTTTAAGCTGTCCCGCCAGAAATGCGCTCCACTTTTAAAATTGTGGAAAAACTCAGAATGCCTCCTCCGATGTCAATAGTTTTTTCAGAGGATCGAAAAATTTTATTAACTAATTGAAAAATAAAGATATATTGTTATTTTTTGTTGTATCGGAATTTTGTCATCCACAGTTCAAAATATCGGATCTCTCAGCTATGGAAAGTTTTCCACAATTAATTCACAATGGGGCTCCCTAAGAGAACTTGTTTTTTTAAGCGTTAGTCTCGCCGGTGAGCGAATTTTATCAGTAGGCGAATGCGTCAAAAATTATTCAGGTCGTATCCGTGGGATTGCAGGAAAATTACCATATCCGGGGGGAGCGGGGCGCAAAATGATAAGCTTAAATCGGTAATCGGATGATTCAGCTCCAGCTTGCAGGCATGCAAAGCCTGTCTTTCTATTTTGAGTTGTGGGCATTTTCTGCCATAGAGCTTGTCGCCGATTACGGGGTGGTGGATCGAAGCCAAATGGACGCGAAGTTGGTGGGTTCTTCCTGTTTTAGGCCGGAGTCGAAGATAAGACCAACCTTCAGGCGAACGGTGCAGGACCTCATACTCCGTTTGGGCTTCCCGCCCATCTGCGGTCTTTGTGGCCATTTTTTTGCGGTGAATTTTATGGCGACCGATGGAGGTGTGGATCGAGCCTTTATCTTTTTTGACATTGCCTTTCACGATCGCCAGATACTCTTTGCGGATTTCGCGGTTTTTGAATTGCCGGGCCAGGTTTTTGTGGGCGGTTTCGGTTTTGGCAACCAGGATCAGCCCTGAGGTGTCCTTATCCAGCCGGTGAACAATGCCGGGGCGTTCGACTCCGCCGATGCCTGAAAGATCCGTGCAATGGTGCAATAAGGCGTTGACCAGGGTTCCCGCAGAGTGCCCTGGGGCCGGGTGAATCACCATGCCTGCGGGTTTGTTCAGTGCGAGCAAATATTTATCTTCAAAAACAATATCCAGTGGAATATTTTCCGGCTCGGTATCAAGTGGCACAGGAGCCGGGACCTCAAGCGTAATCTTTTCTCCTGCCCGGACTTTATATCCGACGCGCCGCTCCACACCATCGACCCTCACCCGGCCTTCAACAATCAGTTTTTTCAGGCGCGACCGACTGATCTGTGTCTGCTGGGCAGATAGAAAAACATCGAGCCTCTCCCGGCTCGAATCTTCATCGACTGTAAATTGGTATTCTTCCATTGTTAGAGGGATTCGCCGCCATCGACAAAAAGGGTTTCTCCGTTCACAAACTTATTTTCCATCAGATAGTCCAAAGCTTTGACGAGGTCTTCCAGGCTACCGTGGGTTCCCAGCGGAACTTTTTTTGCGGCTTTGACCAGATAATCAGGAGGCCCGCCCTGGGGAGGGAGAATGAGCCCCGGCGCGATGCCGTTGACCCTCACCGATTTCCCCCACTCCACCGCCGCCAGCTCTGTCAAATGTTTCAAACCGACTTTGCTGACGGAATAGGCCGCGAAGGTGGGGATGGTTTTTGCAACCCGTTCATCAAGAATATTGACGATCAAACCTTTGTTCACCTTGCGTTTGTATTCGCGCATCAGCAAATAAGGCGCTATGAGGTTGAGGTTGAGGGTGTCGACCAGGGTCTCGGTCTGGGTTTGTTCGACATTTTCCTGAATAAAATTGGCGGCGGAGTTGACCAGCATCTCGACGTTATCAAAGTCCTGGATAACTTTTGCGACCAGAGTTTCAGCCTCTTGCAGGTTTCTCAAGTCCACAGTATAACCCCGGCACCGGACACCGGCTGCGCGAGCCTCTTTCAGCGTTTCTTCGCTGGCGGTTTCCGAACTGTGGAAAAGCAGGGCGATATCAAATCCTTTGCGGGCCAGATGCAGGGCCATCGCCCGGCCTACACGTATCGCTCCTCCTGTCACAATCGCTGTCGGCACTTTTGCTCCTCATAAAACGCTTATGTTATACTCGCCCATCAATTTACCATAAACCGCAATCATAAAAACTGTTTTGAATTCACAACCGAGTCGTAATATTTTTTAGCAAAGAGGAGCAATAAAAAAATGAGTGAGAAAAAATGCGTGAACATTGTCGTGTTAACGGTTTCCGATACCCGCACCGAAGCAGACGATAAATCTGGCCAGACTTTAGTCGACCGGATTAAAGGGGCCGGGCATAATCTGGTCGAAAAGAAAATCATCAAAGATGAAAAGCCCCTGCTTCAAGAACAATTGAAAAAATGGATCGCAAGTTCCGATGTCGATGTGGTGATCGCCACAGGCGGTACAGGTGTGACCGGGCGCGACATCACCCCCGAAGCTTTTGAAGAGCTGTATGAAAAAGCCATCCCAGGGTTCGGCGAGTTGTTTCGCATGTTGAGTTATGAAAGCATCAAAACCTCCAGCTTGCAGTCGCGTTGCACGGCAGGGGTCGCCAACGGCACCTTTTTATTCGCTCTGCCGGGCTCAACCGGGGCCTGCAAAGACGGCTGGGACCAGATTCTCGTCCATCAACTCGACAGCACCCACAAACCCTGCAATCTGGTCGAATTGATGCCCCGCCTCCTGGAAAAATAATCGCTCGGCGCGAGGCCAGTGTGCCGTCGCTTCACTTGGCGAGCAGAGAGTTGTCTCGGCGTAATCAAGCGCTTGCCCAGTCGCACCCCCGGCTAGAAACTGTTTTTCTCGGCTGAAAATAATCTTCCCCCCTGACAAGGGGGGACTGAGGGGGGTTGCTTTTTCATCCCCGACACAAATTTAAGGAGATCAATAATGAACAAGACGCTTTTTTCGATTTTATTAATTGCAATGTTAACGATATTTTCTTCCACTACTTTTGCCCACGAAGGCGAAGACCACGGTGAGAAAAGGCATGAAGAAGGCAGTGGCGGTTCCGCAATAGAGATGGATCGTAAATCCCGCACGATGGGCCATGAATATAAACAAGAGCAGGGCGACTATTCCAAAGAATATTACGAAGAAAAATACGGCAAATACGAACATGAAAAAAACGAGATGAAACAAGAAGGCAGTGGCATGAAAGAAGAAGCCATGAAAATGCAGGAAATGCAACGCAAAGAAGAAGGCGGCCGCTAGGCGCGGGGCCAGTACTGCATTGCCCGTGGCGCAAGCAACACCATCAAGCGCAATACTTTAATGATTCCCTCTGACAAGGGGGGTTGAGGGGGTTTGCATAAATCAGCTATTTTTGTTGGTGAATAGAGTTGTCTCGGCTCTTGCCGATTTTTGCTTGTTTCAATAATTCTTCTCCCCTTGAGGGAGAGGTTAGGTGAGGGGTATTAAAAATCTCTTCCAAATTCACCGCAAGAAAACTCCGAATCAACGCCACCGATGCAGAGGCCAAGTTGTGGTCTGCGCTCAAAAACCGCCAGCTGGACAATAACAAATTTCGCCGCCAAGCATCCGTAGGAAATTATGTTGTCGATTTCATATGCCATGAAAAAAGTTTGATCGTTGAAGTAGACGGCGGTCAGCATATGGAAGCATCCGAGGCAGACGAACAACGTACCTCTTGGTTGCAGTCACAAGGATACCGGGTCATCCGGTTTTGGAATGATCAAGTCTTAAAAGAAACCGATGCTGTTCTGGAAGAAATCCTGCGATGCCTGAATCAGGAAAACTAAAGGTAAGAATATTTATCTCCCCCCTCATCCCAACCTTCTCCCTCAAGGGGAGAAGGGGAAATTAAATCTCGAAAAAATATATAGATTTATTGTTCGTGCAACGGGTCCGATCACCCTGCTTCAATAATCCCTCTCCCCTTGAGGGAGAGGTTAGGTGAGGGGGCTACATGAGGTTTTATCCGCTGGCTTCACGTCTGTAGCGGTTCGCGATGACGAGAAAAAATCAACCCCCCTCGAATCCCCCCTTGTCAGGGGGGAAGGTGTCTATCTTTTATCTGTGTTCATCGGTGTCCATCTGTGGTTAAAGGGTTTTTGCATATTCAATCGGGTCTTTGACTCCAGCATCCTGAAACCCTTTCAGGCGCAGTTGGCAACTGTCGCACACGCCGCAGGAAACCCCTCCCTCTCCTGGTGCATAACAACTATGGGTCATGGAAAAATCCACTTCCAGCTCTAAACCTTGCTCGATGATTTGAGCTTTACTCAGTTTTATTAAGGGAGTATGGATTTTTATTCGACTTTTTCCTTCCACCCCGGCTTTGGTGGCGAGGTTGGCCAGCGTTTCAAACGCGGCGATGAACTCCGGTCGGCAATCGGGGTAACCGCTGTAATCGACGGCATTGACCCCGATAAAAATATCGTTGGCTTGTTTTACTTCCGCATAAGCCAAGCAGAACGACAGGAAAATGGTGTTGCGGGCGGGCACATAGGTGATGGGAATTTCTGCCTCCATTTCTTTGGGGTCACGACCGGTGGGAACGTCAATGGAATCGGTCAATGCCGAGCCGCCGAACTGGCGCAGATCAATTTTGACGATTTGATGGTCGACCACTTCGAAACATTTGGCGATGTCTACCGCCCGATCCAGTTCGACCCGATGGCGCTGACCGTAGTCGAAGGTGAGGGCGAAGAGGTCAAAACCCTGTTTTTTTGCCAGAGCCATAGTGGTGGTGGAATCCAGCCCGCCGCTCAATAAAACCACTGCTTTCATAGGTTTACCCGTTTTTTGCTGTTCTGGCCAGGAGGGTCAGGATCGGCTCTAATCCTCCTTGCGCATTGAAGGTTGTTATTATATACTGATCCGCTTAAAATAAACCTAATAGTCTCCTTAAATGGCATTTCAAAAAATTACTTCTGGCCATGAGTGACCTTATAAATTTGGGGCACGAATAGTGGGCCAAAAGGCCTACGAGTTGCCTTGGAAAAAATTTCCGAATAAGTAGAGATATCCTTAAAAAGGGTTTAGCCCGTTTTTTATGTTTGATAATTTATCCGATCGTCTGGAGGCGATCTACAAAAAATTAAAAGGGCGCGGAGTCTTAAAAGAGGCCGATGTCGATGAGGCTCTGCGTGAGATTCGTGTTGCGTTGATCGAGGCGGATGTCAGTCTGCCGGTGATCAAAGATTTTATTGCCGAAGTCCGGGTGAAAGCTGTGGGTCAGGAAGTATTAAAAAGCCTGGCCCCGGGGCATCAAATGGTCAAGATCGTCAATGACGATCTGACGCATTTGCTGGGCGATGAGTTTGTCGACATTGAGATTGCCGCAAAACCGCCGACTATTATTTTGATGGCGGGTTTGCAAGGGTCAGGTAAGACCACGACGGTGGGCAAGCTGGCCAAGCGCTTTAAAGAAAAAGGAAAAAGCTGTCTTCTCGTTCCGGCCGATGTTTACCGCCCGGCGGCGATTGAACAGTTGCATGTTTTAGGGCGTGAGGTTGGCGTGGAGGTGTTTGATGGCGGGGGCGAAAAAGACCCGATCATCATCTGCAAAAAAGCGCTGGATGAAGCTGTCAACAAAATGAGTCAGGTGGTGATCATCGATACTGCGGGTCGCCAGCAGGTTGATGATGTCCTGATGGACGAGTTAAAGCGCATCAAAGAAACGGTTCAGCCACACGAGGTGTTGTTTGTCGCGGATGCGATGATGGGCCAGCAGTCTGCAGATATCGCTAAAACGTTTAATGATGCCATCGGTATTGATGGCGTGGTCTTGACCAAGATGGATGGAGACGCACGCGGAGGCGCGGCGTTTTCCATCAAGAGGGTGACCGGCAAACCCATTCGTTTTATAGGAATGGGGGAAAAATTGGATGCGCTCGAGCCGTTTCACCCAGACCGGATTGTTTCGCGTATTCTGGGTATGGGCGATGTCATGTCTTTGGTCGAAAAGGCCGAACAGACTTTTGAACTCGAAGAGCAGGAAAAATTACAGAAAAAAATCAAAGGTAACGCTTTTACCCTGGAAGATTTTCGCGACCAGCTCAAGCAGGTGCAGAAAATGGGGTCGATGGAACAGTTGCTGGGAATGATCCCCGGTGCCGGAAAAATGATGAAGGGATTAAAAGTCGATGATGGCGCGTTTGTTAAGGTGGAAGCCATCATCAGCTCCATGACCGCGAAAGAGCGCGCACGGCACAACATCATCAATGCCAGCAGAAAACGCCGGATAGCCCAGGGAAGCGGTACCCGGGTGAACGATGTCAATAAATTATTGAAACAGTTTGCGCAAATGCAAAAGATGATGAAAAAAATGTCCCGGGGTGGCGGCCTCAATTTTGCTAGCTTGATGGGAGGACGTGGAATGCCGGGAGGCCGGATGTTTTAAGGGCATCTCCAAAATGCGAGCTGTCCCAAACTAAATTATTGGGCAAATAGAGAACTCTAAAAGCAGTGTTTATTATTTACTGGCGGGTATTATCGCCATATATGCCGGGCTGAGCCCGCGTAACATTAGGAGGAAATAAATTGGCAGTTGTAATTCGATTAACTCGGCGAGGAGCAAAGAAAAAACCCTTTTACCGGATTGTGGCGGCGGATTCCCGAATGCCAAGAGATGGTAGATTTCTTGAGATTCTGGGAACCTACGACCCCCTGAACGATGACGTGGGCTGTAAAATTGACGCGGATAAAGCTGTGGCCTGGATCAAAAAAGGTGCTAAGCCCAGTAAAACCGTGGGAGCCCTCTTCAAAAAAGCTGGGGTCGGGGTTTAGATCCGTAAAATTTAGTTTATAAAACAGCAATTCGCAAAAAGCACGAGCCTTGGGTTCGCATTGCTTCTCCCCTGTTCAGGAGTTGTTTCCTGTAAACTAGGAGGGAGTTGTGAAAGATCTTATTCTGATGATTGTGAAAGCGCTGGTGGACAAGCCCGAAGAAGTGGATTTACAGGAACTGGTAGGTGAAAAAACGACGGTACTGGAATTGCGTGTTGCGAAAGAAGACCTGGGTAAGGTGATTGGCAAGCAGGGAAAAACTGCCCGGGCCATGCGCACCATCCTGAATGCGACGGCGACCAAAATGAAAAAACGGGCTGTACTGGAAATTATTGAGTGATATGGATTGGATTTTGCTGGGCAAACTCGGTCGAACCCATGGTTTGAAAGGGGAGTTGAAGTTTTTCCCTCATGACATGACGGACTCAGGGCTGGTGAACGGGCAGACGGTGCGGCTCGAAGCAATGGAGCTGAAAGTTCAATCGATTCGCGGGGCCAATACGCCCTTCATTGTCAAGTTGGAGGGAGTCAACCATATTGACTCGGCAAAACCTCTTGTCGGAAAAGAAATTCTGGCTCACCGTGAGGATTTTAAACCTCTGCCGGAAGGGGAATATTATCGGTTCGAGATCGAAGGACTCAATGTCTTCGATGAAGAGGGTCGGCTTTACGGGGTCATTGAAGACATCATCCCCACGGGAAGCAACGATATATATGTGGTGCGAAACGGCGAGCAGGAGTGGATGATTCCCATGATCGACTCGGTGGTCAAGTCCATCGACTTAAAACAGGGTAAACTGGTTTTTCATCGTATAGAGGGTTTGTTTGAGGACACTCCGGTTTGACATTGTCAGCATATTTCCGCAGATGTTTGAGTCTCCTTTTGGCGATAGTATTATCGGGCGAGCCAGAGAAGAAGGGTTGCTGGACATTCGCGTGCATGATTTGCGCGACTACAGCCTGAACAAACACCGGAAGGTGGATGATACTCCTTTCGGCGGAGGCGTGGGCATGGTCATGAATGTCGAGCCCATCGCCCGTGCTATTAAAGCGGTTAAAAAGGAAGTTCCTGAAACCCGAACGATATTATTATCTCCGGGAGGAAAGCCCTTCGATCAGAAGAAAGCCTGGGAGCTCTCTTGTTTACCAAGTCTGACTCTGGTTTGTGGTCGCTACGAAGGTTTTGATGAGCGGGTCCGACTGCATTTTGTCGATGAGGAAATTTCCATTGGTGATTATGTTTTAACCGGTGGAGAAATTCCGGCGATGGTTCTCGTTGAGGCCATATCCAGGTTGTTACCGGGGGTGCTGGGTGATCCCGAATCGATAGTGGAAGAGTCTTTTTCCGCCGATTTGCTGGAATACCCGCAATACACCCGACCCAGAGATTACCAGGGGTTCAAGGTTCCCGAGGTTTTGGTTTCTGGCGACCCAAAAAAAATACGCCATTGGCAGAAAGCCGAAGCGTTGAAAAAAACTGCACGGGTTCGGCCCGACTTGCTGGAAAAAAATAAACAGGTTTGATACAGGTTGGCTTTGGACGAGGTAAATTATTCGAATATTCATCTGGCGCTGATCCATTTTCCCGTCTACAACAAACCGGGGGAAGTGGTGGTTTCATCTGTCACGACCTTGGACGTGCACGATATTTCCCGGGTGTGCCGGACATACGGGGTCGGTACTTTTTATGTGGTCACGCCTTTAAAAACCCAGCAGGAACTGGTGGAAAGGTTGATCGGCCACTGGATGAAGGGCTATGGGGCGCGTTACAACCCGACTCGGAAAGAAGCTTTGCTCAAAACCAGAGTCATAAAAAGCCTGGATGCGGCGGTGGCGGATGTGACGGAGCAATGCGGGGAGAAACCTTGCGTGGTGGTCACCGGGGCCAAGCAGGTGCCCAACAGCATTGAGTTTGCAGCATTGAGAAAACAATTGCAAAAGGGGCGGCCCACACTTCTGGTTTTTGGTACCGGGTGGGGGCTGGAAAAAAACCTGATCCGTAGTGCGGACCATGTTTTGGAACCCATCGAAGGCAATTCCGGGTTCAATCATTTGCCGGTGCGAGGAGCGATAGCGATTATATTAGACCGCCTGCTGGGCAGGTCTTGATGAACAGTTTTTAAACAAAATCAAAAGTAATTAATTTAGGCAAGACGTATTTTTCAAGGAGAGAGGTTCATGAATTTAGTAGATCAGGTTGAAGCAAAAGAAATGAAAAAAGATGTTGCCGATGTTCATATCGGTGACACGGTCAAGGTGCATATGCGCATTGTTGAAGGAGAAAAAGAGCGTATTCAGATGATCGAAGGCGTGGTCATCAAAATGCGTGGGGGTGGGGCTCGCAAGACTCTTACGGTCCGCAAAATTTCCTTTGGCATCGGTGTGGAGCGCATATTCCCGTTCCATTCCCCGCGTGTTGAAAAAATTGAGATCATCCGGCGCGCCAAGGTGCGTCAGGCCAAGCTGTATTATCTGCGCGAATTGCGTGGCAAGGCGGCTCGCCTCAAGGAACTCAAAGCTCCACGGCCTACTACCAAGGTGAAAAAGGTGAAAACCCGTGGCAAAAAAGCCAAAGCCGCAAAAGCCGCCGCCAAGGCTACGTCTTAGTAAGCGAATGTTTTAACCCCCCCCCCTTGACAGGGGGGAACTGTACCTCCCCCTGATAAGGGGGATTGAGGGGTTTGCTTTTTTACCCTCTTAAAACCCTGCTAGTCGAAAGCTTCTACCGAAACGCCGGGAAGGGGTTGAATAGATTTTTCCGGGTTGTTTGTTCGCGTCGGCAGGGTGGGTTGCGGCCCACTCAGGCGGTGCCCCCATCGCCTTTGCTGAATCGTTGCCAGAACCGGATCGCTTCTTGGGGGTCGTACCCGGCTTTAGCCATATAGACCAGCCCGATCTGGTTGGCTTCCCCTCCATCGCCCCGGCTGAAAGGCAGGGTGATGCCATATAAAACCCCCAATCCCCAAAGCGCCCATAATAATATTTCGTTGGGTATTGCTTTGCAGGCTGATGCTGGCGCCCACCTGTTCCCATCTCCCCAAAAACCTACAGACCCAGCCTTCTTGTTTGGAGTGAATAACATCTATTGTTTGATTCGTTCTGAAACCCATCCAGCGATATAAATTTTTCGAGATATTAATAGCGCCCTACAAAACTATTTTAAGGCGTATATTCATTTTAGGATATCGGAATTTCGATATTTTTGTTGTAAGCCGTTGATTAAAAATGATAAAATTTTATCATAGCAAACAGAGAGCAACATTTTTTTGTCAAAAATACGCATTTGTCTGACCATTTAAATAGGTGTTTAGCTGACTAAGGAGCAAGTGCATACTTGCTCTCGAAAGAGGTGATGCATGGAATGGTGCTTTTGTAGCAGAGAATCGACTTGTTAAAGGCGATTCAATTTCGTCTTAAGGTATCAGGCATTCTTGCCTTGTCACTTTTTATGGTGACGGGTTTGGCCAGAAAGACTATGGCGGCCGATGCTGTCACCGAAGTCACTAGTGGTCAAACGGTTACATCAGGAACTTCAGGAATTGCTAGTGGTCTTCTCGAATCTAATGAAACGGCAGGGACCAATATCACTATCGACAGCAATTCTGGTGCGGTTACGCTTGGCAATAATACAACACCGAATGATTCCTTCACGCTTACTGAATCATCTGGAAGCACGACTCAAGGGATCAACGTCAACACATCAGGCACGAGTAACGGGGTAACCTTTGCCGATGACCTTGTGGTGAGTAGTACTGCTTTCACTAACAGTTTGACGGTGACAGGCATAGACGACAATATTACCTTTCAGGGCAACGCGACCACATCAGGTGGCGGAACTAACTCAATTGCCATAGTGGGGGGTACGGGTACCTCTACCCTATCTCTGACTTTTGACACATCGAACGCTGAAAATATTATTTTCGATGCTTCAATCACCGCCTCAAATGCGTTGGACACGATCACCATGAATGTCAACAACTCCAATGGTGGTGCTAATACAATCAATTTTTCGCAGGCCATTGGTGCTACCGCAGCAATTGATATTTTGAATATTGGGGCAAGCACTACTGCAACTTTTGCCAGCACCGTGGTCGCTGATACAGTTAATATTTCAAGCACCAATACCACGACTTTTAGCGGAAATGTGACCGGTACTATCGATTTTGCCGCTGATGGAACGATAAGCGTTGCGGATGTCGCAAATATTACAGGTGCCATCACCAACACAACCACCAATCAGGGGACCCTAACTCTATTGGGAACAACCACGGTCAGTGGTGCGGTGGGTTCAACGGGCGTTGGACTTAAGGCTATCAACGCCGGAGCTACTGGCAAGACAGCAACCTTTTCCAGTGCCGTAACAACCACTCAGTTGACGGCTACGGGTACGGGTAACATCGCTCTGAACAATTCTTTTACGGGTGACCTTAATTTTGCCAACGGGGCGGGTGCTACCGTCACCATTGCGGATGGATTTGACTTTACAGGCACCATTACCAATACGACCACGAATGAAGGCACTTTGACTTTATCGGGAACAATCACGGTCAGTGGTGCGGTGGGTTCAACGGGGGCTGGGCTTCAGGCCATTAACGCTGGCGCTACTGGCAAGACGGCAACTTTTTCCAGTGATGTAACAACCACTCTGATGTCGA
>CAZEBI010000032.1:17908-21072 GCA_964510355.1 uncultured Nitrospina sp.
GCTACTGGCAAGACGGCAACTTTTTCCAGTGATGTAACAACCACTCTGATGTCGACGAATGGTACGGGTAATATCGTGTTGAACGGAAACTTTGCAGGTGTTCTTGATATTACCAATGGCAATACTGCCATCATTACCCTGGCGGATGGCAAGAACTTTACCGGTACCATAACCAACGCGACTACGAATGAAGGAACTTTGAATGTGGCAGGAACCAGTACCTTCAGTGGCGATGTGGGTTCGACCACTGCTGGACTGAATGCCGTTAATATTCAAGGTAGCGGCAAAACTGCGACATTTGCTGGCGATCTCAAGGCAACGACAACAACGATCAGCAATTTGGCAACGCTAAAATTTACCAAGGCGGCAACGTCTGTTACCGGAGCGATCATATCATCGGGAACGGGTACCCTTGATGTTGGAACAGCAGACGTTACGGTTTCGCAAGCGGTAACATTGGGTGCCTCGGCTACTTTAAACATCACCGTTGGGGATAACAATGGATCAATCATTGCTACGGCTAACGGTATAAGCTTGCAATCAGGAACCACTCTTGTTCCAACTATTACTGGCGCAATTACTTCCGGTCAGGCTATCACGATTATCCAAAGCAATGGAGTGGTCACTATTCCCACGATTACCGACAATAACCTGCGGGTTGATTTTGTTGCCGCACAATCTTCAAATAACCTGACTCTCACCGCCACAACCTTGTCATCCTCCTCGCTAGGGCTTACGGGTGCAATTGCAGAGGTCAATGATATTGTAGATACTGCTTTTTCGGGTGACGGTTTGTTAGATGAGTTGAATGGTCTTTCGAGTAACGCCCAATTGAAATCTGCTCTGGAAACCTTAACACCAGTTGTGAGCGGCGGAAACGTGGTTGGATCTGTATCCGCAAGTGTAGCCGCCTTAAATACTGTGTCATCCCGCATTGGAAGTCTGCGCACCGGTATTTCTGCTGGGCAAGGCTTGTCATCTGGAGATGAAATAGAAAAAGGTGAAAATTTTTGGCTTCAAGGTTTTGGAACCTATGCCAACCAGAGCCAACGTGAGGGAATTGAGGGCTTTATTTCTACCACTGGAGGTGTTGCATTTGGTGCCGACAAGCAACTTAGCAACGCTTTCCTTCTAGGCTTGGCGGGTAGCTATGCCCATACAGATGTAGATACCCGTCTCTCGAAAAATTTCACTACTGTTAACAGTTATCAGGGGATGGTTTACGGCTCCTATGAGTTTGACAATAACTACTTCATGGACGCCCAGGTTGGTTTTGCCTATAACGATTATGGTGGAGAGCGTTTTATTACAGTAGGCTCCGTTGATCGAACTGCTACTGCTGACTATGGGGGTTATCAGATCCTGAACAGAATAGAATTGGGTCGCGATATAACCTATGGAAATCATTTTGAATTCACTCCCAGCTTGGGGCTGTCCTGGACGCACATTGAAATTGACAACTATACTGAAACAGGTGCGGGAACATCCAACCTTGTCGTGAACGATCAGGATTACGATATTCTCAACCTCACCCTGCGTGCTGGGCTTCGCCGTACCTGGGATATTAGTGAAGGAAGCCTTACTCCTGAAATTCACCTCGGTTATAACTATGAAGCCATTCATGATCAAATCCAAACCGTCTCGGCTTTTACCGGCGGTGGCAACACGTTCACCACAACCGGGTTTGACCCCGCAATTCATAGTGTATTAGGTGGGGTGGGGATTGCCTTCTTAAGCAACAACAACTTTGACTTCGTAGCGACTTATGATATCGCAGCCAAGGAAGATTTTATCAGCCACTCCGCTCTGCTCAAAGGCCGCTGGAAGTTTTAAGGACCGATTACTGACCGGGGTTTTTTTTGAGAGTGACGCAAAGGAAGGACGATGAACGGATTAAAGTATTGGGTCAGACTATGTATAAGCTTTGTTTTACTCCCCCTGGTTACTCAGGGTTGTGCGAGTCATAGTCCTGAAGCCACGGCTGTAGAAATCGCTGGCAAAGCACAACTACGGGCCGCCGAACTCAAAGGAGGAGAATTCGTCCTGCGGGTTTATTATCGGTTCGGGCGCCTCGGAGCGCCGTTGCATATTTATCTGGAAGGGGATGGCAGAGCGTGGCTCAGTCGCACACGCGCATCTCGCAACCCGTCTCCTAAAAATCCGGTGGGTTTATTATTAGCGGCACGTGAACCGGGAGAAAACGTTATGTACATAGCCCGGCCGTGTCAGTACGTCTCTTTCGAAAAAAATCCACAATGCGAATATCCCTATTGGACCCGTAAACGCTTTGCTCCTGAGGTTATCGATAGTGTGTCGGCAGTGATCGACATTGGAAAGAAAAAAGCGCAAGCAAACCAACTGGAAATTACCGGGTTTTCCGGCGGTGGCGCGGTGGCCATCCTGGTGTCTGCTCGCCGCTCAGATGTTCGAGGCATCCGGACCGTGGCAGGAAACCTGGATCACAAGGTCTGGACCCAACACCATCATGTTGACTCTCTGAGCGGGTCGCTGAACGCCGCAGATGTGGCGAAAAAAGTCGCAAACATTCCTCAGGTCCACTACGTTGGCAGTCGGGATGAAAATATTGGGCCCGCTGTCGCAGAAAGCTTTCGTTCCAAGGCAGGCAGGGGGGGCTGTATCAAAATACAAACTGTGACGGTTGCCACTCATTCTAAAGGTTGGGAACAAGCTTGGCCCGAACTGATTGCCATCGCCATCCCTAACTGCTCGTAGCCCCACTGCCGTGGGGGGGGGTAAGAACTCATCAAGCCGAGACAACTTTTTTACCCCTGCGGGGCACGAAGTACCCGTGCCAGGCATGAAGTTTGAGGAAGAGGACATCACCGCTACCAAATAAAGTTATTGCTCTCCCTCGCCAGAGGGTGAGAAGGCTTCTACCGAAACGCCGGGGACGGGTTTAGGTTTTTCCGGGCTGTTTGTTTGCGCTGGCAGGTTGAAGGTTTCGCCCAGACCGTATTTCAGTTTGATGTTCTGGTATTTATATTTGGCGCGGGAAAGGTAGGTCTTCAATCCCTTAACACGGGTCGCGTCGGCAGGGTGGGTGGAGGCCCACTCAGGCGGTGCCCCATCTCCTTTGGCTTTGCTGAACCGTTGCCAGAACCGGATCGCTTCTTGGGGGTCGTACCCGGCTTTAGCCATATAGA
>CAZEBI010000033.1:0-20803 GCA_964510355.1 uncultured Nitrospina sp.
CCCCCCCCCCCCCCCCCCCCCCCCCCCCCCCCCCCCCGCCCCCCCCCCGCCCCCCGCTTAATTCTTTGTCTGCTCAAAAAAGCCACGCCTAATTGGGTCCAGCATCATGCTGGCGTCAGAGGGTGGTAATTGCAAAGCAAATCCTATATATTGTTCAGCCTTATCCAGTACATAAAATTCTCAACCCAAGAAAGAAGGAAAAGGCATGGCGGGTGCAACGCATCAAATTCAGATACGGCATATTTTGGTTGAAAAAAAGGACGTGGCAGACTTGCTCATGGAGACGATCGAAGGTGTCTCTGCGGAATCGGGCCGGGTTAAAATGTTGATGAATCTGGCTGGTAAATACAGTACTTGTACTGCTTCCAAGGACGATGGTGGCAACCTGGGCTGGCTGGAAGTGGGCTGGAATAAAAGCGACCCTCGGCAACCGCGCGGCGGTTTTAAAACATTGGACAATGACGATCTGGATGGTTTTATTCGTGAGGGGCTTGAAAAAATGACCTTGCATAAAGGCCGGGTGTTTGGCCCTGTTGAGTCCTACGAAGGGTTTCATGTCTGCATCATTTGCCAGGAAGTCAAACTCGACCGGATTCTCTAACTCCTCGGCGGAGGGCCAGCACTGCATTGCCCGTCAGGCAGGCCAGGCTCTCAAGCGCAATACTTTAATATCCCCTCCCTTCATAGGAACCCAAGCCCGATGGGTTGAGGGGTTGGGCAGGGAGGGTTGGCTGACGTTTGTTTTTTTGCGACCTTCGTGTCCCGCAGGGGTAAAAGAGTTGTCTTAGCTTGACGAGTCCTTGCTATTTGCCTCCCCTGCTAAGGGGTGGCGACAAAATTATAAGCAAAACAACCGCTTGAACACCGGACCATATAGTGTGGGCAGGATCGGCAAGGCTCCTTCGCCTGGGTTTTTTCGAATACGGTATTGAGGAATTTGGCTCCCATCTGGGCCATGGCGATGGAGTTCACCTCTTTAAAATCCGCAACATTCCCCAGTTTCAGATTGTGAAAGGGGAAACAGTTGAAGCAATCGCCTTTGGAGTCGATATCCATAGGGCTTCCATCAGCACATCCAAAATAATACTCATTGCGCTGCCACTCTTCCAATGGGGGCAACTGTTTGTTGCCGTGAAAATAAATCCGGTCGGTGAGCGACATCTGGTCTTCATTGATATCATCGAGAAAACAAGGCGGCAAAGAGCAGTCGAAGCGAAAACAGAGTTGTGGCAAACGCTGCATGATGCTCAGCATTTTTTTGCCGACTTTCGGAAAATCCCGGATGGGCAGATAGGTGTTGGTTTCCTCTCCTACGATGGGAAACGCCGGGCTGACCCGGATTTTATATTGTTTATCGCGGGGCAGGCCGGCCCTCTGGTAAATCTGGTCAATTTCCTCGCATTGTTGTTCGAGTTTCTGGTCCTTGGAGTATAGATTGATGCTGAAGGTGACGCTGTAACCGTTGACCCGCAACAAGCGTTCGGCGACTTCCTTGCAACGCGCATGATTTTTTTCTGAGATATTTTCCATCGTCTGCCAGTTTAATAAAATGGCAAAAACGATATTTTTGCTGTGAGCACCACTTGGGCTGGCGGTCTTGAGCAACAGGTCCAATACCTTTTCTGGCATCAACCCGTTGGTGAATACACTGAGATGGGAGTAGGGCAGGATGCGGTCATAAGTATTTTGAAAAATGTCATTGAACCGGGGATGCAGGGTCGGTTCCCCACCCATGAAATTGATGATGGGTGCGTTTTTGATTTTTGGCAGGAACTCGTTTTGGAAATAATCATATTCCATGGATTTCCCCGGTGTTTTCACCGTTTCTTCCATATACTCATCGGCAAAACAGTAATTGCAACTTAGGTTGCAGTAACTGTTTAGAATTATATTCATCGCTACCTCTCCTGAGAACCTGAAACAGCCTCGTTTTGGCCTCCCAAGCCCGGGCTAACCCTGTTTCTACCGGGCTAGACCAAGAATTGCTGATATTTCCTGGAAGGGTTTTCATTATACCATTTGCAGAGGAAAACTATTCCTTAACAATGTTCAGGGGTTAAATTTTTTCTTCCGGCGCAAAATTTGTGATGCCCCGGCCTGAACGACAAGCCGCATTTCGCAGGGATAAGTCCGGACCACATTGACAAACTCCTGAATAGCCTGATCTTTGGCATCGGTATCATCCTCCGCTTCGCAGGTATACTCCCATGCACAACTTATTGTAGGGATTTTTTCCAGCCCGTGTTCTTCCAGCCGCTCAGCAATTTCCTTGTTGGCCTCTTCGCTCAAATCCGTAAACTCTACTGCAATGAATACTTTGTACTGCAAGGGTGTCCTCCTTCATCGTCAAGGTTCTGGGTAAAAGTTGATATGCCTAGTGTATAATATGCTGTGTCAAACTGCCAGATGTAGACGTGGTTTGCGCGAAGTAATTTGCTACTGCTATTTACTTGCCTGGTGGTTGTCGCCCCGCTTACTCGCGAAAGGTTCTCGCCCTGTCCTCATTTCAAAAATTCATCGCTAATATTGGCTGGACGACCTTGGGGAAAACCGGGGTGCAGGTGCTCTTGTTCGCGATTTCGATTCTTCTCACGCGCTATTTAGGCAAAGAACGCTTGGGAGACTATGCCACCCTTTTAGTCATTCCGGTATTTATCAGGTTGCTGAACTCCTTTGGCTTTGAAACTCTGATCAATAAAAAACTCCCTGAACTCAATATTAAAGACCCTTCCGGGGCACAAGGGAAATATCTGGTGGGCAGGTTGCTGGCCTTACGGTTTGCGACAACCCTTATGTTCTGTTTCCTGATTCATCATTTTTTGTCGTACTACCTGGACTTTATCCATAGTCCGGGGCTGATGGATTTTCGTTGGGCGTTGATTCTTTATTTCGTTGTCATATCCGTTGACTCCATATTGAGTACTTTGTTCATGACATTGTTGCGTTTCAAAACTTTAGCTAAAACGGAGACCTTTGGCGGCCTGCTGAACCTGCTTTTATTGATGTTGTTTATTTCGCTGGATTACGGGATTGCGGGAGTTCTCTATGCTTATATTTTTTCCGCTGGCATCACGAGTGTCATCTATCTGGTTTTAGCGCGGGATCAATATTTGGGGCCGACAAAAAAACCCGAATGGGACGATACCGGTCATTTGGCCTGGATGTCTTACGGCATCACCTTTTTAGGTTTTGGCCTGCTGGCGCAAAGCGATGTTTTGTTGCTGAATTATTTTAAAGTGGGGCGTGCGGATGTCGGATTGTATCATTTGGTCACAGGGCTCACAGCGGCAATGGCTTTTCTTCTCGCAGGAGTGGCCCCCATGGCATTGTCACTGTTTTCAGAAACCTACGCCAAAGAAGGAACCCGGAGTCTGGCAAACCTTTATTGTCAGATTGTCGGGTTTGCCGCTTATTTGACGGTCCCCGTATATGTTTTTTGTGCTCTCAACGCATCGCATATGATCCACTTTATATATGGTTCTGCCTTTTCAGAAGGCGCTGGCGCATTGGCAGTTTATGCAACTTTTGCAGGGATTCAAACCGCATTGGGAATAAATTTCACCGTATCCTCCTTATATGTCATACGGCGGCAGGGTGTGGCTCTGCGGTCCACGATTGAAGGGAGTGTTTTGAATATCGCTTTGAACCTGGTGCTGATTCCCGCTTTCGGCATGATCGGAGCGATAACGGCAACAGGGGTGGTGATGGTTTATATGGTCTTGCGGCAGTTGAAAACCATTACAGCTGAAATGGAAATCGCCCCTGTTTTCCCGGTCATTGGGAAATGCTTTTTGTATTGCCTGGTAGCTTCCATACCTTGCCTGATATTATCCTGGTCGAATTTAGGACATCTGATAACAAACCTGATTTTATATCTGATAACACTCGTTGCATTCCTTGCTTATGTGAAACCCTTTGACAATGAGCAACGTCAGCTTTTAATCAATGTTTATCCCAAGCTCGACCCCTGGTCCAAACTGTTTTTTCGCGTCTCAGAGGGTGGGCGATGAAAACAGTTGAGCGCCATCAATATGTTTGCCGGATTTGCGATTTTTCAGGCGAGCACCCGGTTTATACCGTTCGTGAAATGATGTACGGACTTAAGGAGGAATTTCGTTATTTTCAATGCGCGAACTGCCAGTGTTTGCAGATAGCAGAATTTCTACCGGATATGTCCCCATACTACCCCGAGGGTTATTTCAGTCTTTCGCGTAGTCCGGAAAATTTATATTTGAATCCTGTTGTGAGTTGGGCCAGAAGGCAAAGAGACAGTTATAGCATTTTGAAAAGGGGCCTTTGGGGTTGGCTGATAGGACTGTTTTACCCGGAGTGCCTGGACATGGCCAGTCTGTTGCGTTTGAACTTAACCCGAAACAAAAGAATCGTTGATGTGGGGTGTGGAACGGGTTTCCTGCTTTATTATCTTAAAGAAGCGGGTTTTGAAAATGTGTCGGGGGTGGAACCTCATATTGATAAAGATATAGAGTATGCCAATGGCCTGACTATAAAAAAGACCTGGTTACATGAACTCGATGAGCAACAGGATATAATTATGTTTCATCATTCTTTTGAGCATTTGCCAAATCCGATGGAAACCCTTAAAGCGGTTTCTCGGTTGCTATCCCCCAATGGAGAATGCATGCTTAGAATTCCCCTGGTCTCGTCAGAGGCATGGAAAAAATATGGAGTGCATTGGGTGCAGTTGGATGCGCCGCGACATCTCTTTTTATACTCTGTTGAAAGTTTAAAAATTCTCGCCGAAAGAACTAATTTCAAGATTAAAGAGATTGTTTATGATTCCAATGAATCTCAGTTCTTGGGGAGCGAGCAATATTTGAAAGACATCCCTCTGTTGGCAGAAAATTCGTATGCAAGGAATCCTGCCAAATCAATTTTTTCCAAGGCAGAGATAAAAAATTATAAGAAAATGGCCGCTAAGCTCAATATTGAGGCGCAAGGGGATCAGGCCGCTATCTATCTGGTAAAAGAATGAGCTGAAGAGGTAATAGGTTTTGCGAAAGCTGGGAACGGTCGGATCGAGTAGGCTATAACGGGGTTTCGATTTTTTTTGCAATAGCCCAAATATCGTTACAAAAAATAAATTTTAAAGGAGTGAGCAGGGAGAGGGGGTAGGCATGGCATAGCACTTGTCGAACTACTTCTAGTAATTGCATGCCTGGGGAATCTTTTTTGGTTGGTGTGACATACTCTGAACCCAGCCAGACTTTTGAATTAAATCCAGCTGTCACCATGTATTTTTTTAAGCTTAAAATGGTTTGTTCGTTGATATGAACTTTGAAATCCAATTCTGTGCGGATGGGCCTTGTCAGCAGGTTTTGCCGGAAAAGCCAGTTTAAGATTTTATTGATGGGCTGTTCCCAGAGTGGATAACCAAAATCGTTGTACCATCGGTTTGGAGCGGTATGGACGATGAGCTTTCCGCTGGGTTTTAGAACGCGTTTGCATTCCTCAAAGCATTTCTGTAATTCGGATGGATACAAATGCTCGACAATGTCTGTCATAAATACATAATCAAAAGTCTGGTCTGAGAAATTTAAGGCTGTGGCATCTGAATGTAAAACTTCTATTCTGTGTTTCCATTCGGCTGTTTGTTTGGCTAGAGCTTTTTTTGCTATGTCCAAGGCCTCTTGAGAGTAATCAATGCCCGTGACATTGGCTCCCATCTGGGCCAAAGCCATCATCAAGTCGCCACGCCCACAACCAATATCCAAGGCACTTTCGCCTTGGTTTAAGCCGCTTATATTGGCGGCGTAAATAAATTTTGGGGCCGTTTTATTTTCTGCAAAATATTGGGCCCCATCAATAGACGCAAAATATTCCTTGTCATAAAGCTTGGGGTCAACTCCCTGGACTTCTGGGGTAGGATTTTTATTTTTCACTTTCAGATGGTGACCTCGATAGGCTATCTTCATGATTATATGATATTAACGGTTTGTGGAGTGGAGAAATTGAGGAAAAAAGCTTCTTCCAGGTGAAGTAGCGAAACTCTTGAAAATTGCATTTTGTTGCTAAAAGGGCCACTGATAGATATGATTTGATAAAAAATTGCCATTAAAGAGATAGTTGGCAAATTCATGAATAAAGGTGGAAATTTTGGTTTTTGGACATGACTGAACACGAAAGTTTTAAATTCTGCGGCAAACTCTTAGGAGCAGGGCACCCGGCTTTTCTCGTGGCAGAAATCGGTTTGAATCATAACGGCGATGTGGAACTGGCAAAACGCATGATCGAGTCCGCCGCCAAAAACGGTGCCGATGCGGTGAAACTGCAAACATTTGTGGCCAGCGAGATGGTGGCAAATTCTCTTCGAGCCGATGACCCGGACCATCCCGGCAACGAAATTCCTTTCTATGAATTTTTTCAGCGCTACGAATTTTCTCGCGCGGATTACAACATTCTCATCGCTCATGCCGGGAAATTAAATATCCCTTTATTTTCCACGCCTTTTGATGATGCTTCACTCGATATGCTGGTGGAACTTGAAATGCCGGCGCTGAAAATTGCTTCTCCTGATTTGACCTACATGCCCTTTCTTAAAAAAGCGGCCAAAACGGGTCTGCCCATTGTGCTCTCAACGGGAATGGGTAGTGTGGAGGAAATCGGTGAGGCCTTGCACGCGTTGCAAGAGGCAAGTTCTGTGATCCTCCTTCATTGTGTGTCCAATTATCCCTCCCGCTATGAGGAAATGAACATGGCATGTTTGGCCGGACTGCAAAATCGTTTCGGATTGCCCATCGGGTTGTCCGATCATACTTTGGATAATTTGTCCGCCGTGGTCGCAGCATCTTTGGGTGCGGTGCTGATCGAAAAACATTTTACTCTGGATCGTACTATGCCGGGGGTGGACCAGGCGATTTCCATGGAGCCGGATGACTTGCGCCGCTTAAAATCAGAACTACTCAATGTCACCAAAATTCTTGGGAGTGGAAAAAAAGAAATCCAGGAATCGGAAATCCCGGTTCGGCAATCGGCAAGGCGCTCTCTGGTGGCCCGCATTGACATCCCCGCCGGAACGCAGTTGGAGGCGACCATGCTGGCCTGCAAACGTCCGGGAACCGGCATCCCCCCGAATGAACTGGACCGTGTACTGGGAAAAACCGCCAAGGTGGCGATCTTGGCCGAGCAGGTTCTCACCTGGGAAATGTTTTCCAAATAAAATATTATCGTTTTGCATTGCGCCAGCGGCACAGGCCGGCGATGATACTGCCTAATATGCAATGGATGAGGGCAGAGATGGCGCCGGGCACCGTTGCCAAAGCGTAGGCGGAAAAATTGCTTCGAGCCAGCTCAGTCGCAAGACCGGAGTTTTGCATGCCCACCTCAATCGATACGGTTTGCGCGTCCTGCTCGGGGAACCGGAATAGGCGGGATAATACATAGCCCAATATAAATCCCAACAGATGCAACAAAAGCACGGCAACGATTAATGATACTCCGATCTCAAAGATCGCATCTTTTTTGTCCGCCAGTATAAAGTCCACAATAAATACAATAGAAAGCACGGCGATAAATGGCGTGTAGGCCTCCACCTTTTTTACTGTGCTGTGGAAAAAATGGTTCAGAAAAACTCCTAGCAAAACCGGGAGGATGACCACTTGCAAAGTTTTAAGTAAAAGCCCAAGTGTGTCGACCTCGACCTTTAAGCCGGTCATCTCCAAAGAGATGGACTCCACCCACCATGTGGTCAAAAAGGGGGTGAGGATGACAGCGAGCAAGGTCGAGCAGGTAGTCAGGCTGACCGAAAGGGCGACATGGGTTTTGGCAATGAAACAGACCACGTTGGAAGCCGTTCCGCCAGGGCAGCAGGCGACCAGCACGAGCCCGATGACAAAGTCGATGGGCAGATTAAAGCCTAAAGCCAGGGCATAACCCAGACCCGGCATGAGGGTGTATTGCAGGCCAACGCCGAGCAAAATGGATTTGGGTATTTTGAGGACACGGGAAAAATCTTCAAAGTTCAAAGTCAGTCCCATGCTCAGCATGATGAGGCCGAGAAAATATGGGATCCAGTGGGGTTGAAACCAGATCGCCGTTTCCGGTTTCCACAGGGCCAGCCCGGCACCAGTCAGTACCCAGACGGGAAACAGGTTGGTCATGGCAATGAAAATTCGTTCGACTGGGTTTTTCAATGGAGGGGCGGTTTTTGTTTCTGTGCGATGATGCTGGAATAGGCTTCTTTGCCATCGTCATAATCCTGATAACGTAGGACCCGCATACCCTTGAAGAGTTCAAGCAACTCGTTGGTGTCGAGCGCCCATTCTCGCTTGAACCGGGCGTATTTCATGTAGTCGATATTATAAGTTTCAACAACGATCATGCCGCCGGGTTTCAGGGCCGACTGGAACTGCTTATAAAGGTCTCTTTGCATATAATAGGTGCAAAGGATCACGTCATAGGTATTGGGGGCCAGGGTAAAACTTTCGAGATCGACGACACGTGTCTCAATGGTGACGTTATTTTTTTTCGCCAGTCGATGGGCTTTTTCAAGACCCTTGGCGGAAATGTCCAGGCCGACAACATCGAACCCCTGTGTGGCGAGGTAAACCCCGTTCCTGCCTTCTCCCATAGCGATGTCGAGAACTTTACCTTTCGTCGGCAGCAGGTGAACATTTTCCACCAGAAACGGAATGGGTTTTTCTCCAAACAGATAGGTATCGCTACCATATTTATTGTCCCACCGGCTCTTGTCTTTAGGATGGGCAAACGCGGTGACGCTGAAACTCAGGATAAGCAGGAGGGTGAAAAGTGCGATGCGTTGGGGCCTGCGAAAATTTTTCATGATGGGAGCCTCAAAAAAACTTGATAGGATTCCAGTTTACTGGAAGCCGAAAACCGGTTCAAGGGAATTTCCCCGTTTACTTGAGTTTGGCGAGAATGTAGAATTGTTTTTAATGAAAAAGGCAAATCCTCCCGCCCCCTTCGTGGAAGGGGGAGCTTTAATGGACCCCTCTTTTTAAAGAGGGGCTGGGGTGATTTACACCACTACCAAATATGGAGCGGAATATGTTGTTACGCAATACTCTGAAAATAACAATCGCCATTGTTTTCCTGCTCTTTAGCGCCAGTGTTTGGGCCGAGGGCTTGGCGAATCAAAAACCAGTTGCTGAATCTACCGACAAGCGTTTTGCCAATTATGCAGACGGTACTACCCAGGATCGAAAAACCGGTTTGCTTTGGATGACTAAAGACTACTGGCAAAGAGAAGCCAAGTGGGTCAACTGGTATACGGCGAATGAGTATGCCCAGCGCATGAACAATAAAAATTTTGCCGGGTACCAGGACTGGCGTTTGCCCACTCCAAAAGAAGCCGCCACTTTGTATGACCGGCGCAAGCGTAACCTGGATAAAGACGGTGATAAAATTTTTATCGACAGCATGTTCCCTGAAGGTGCAGGCTGGAGCACTTGGACCAGCGAAGAAAAACGTGGCAAAGCCATCACAGTTTCTTTTAAGGATGAAGGCGGCCAAGCCTATCAGGATAAAATATCCGGCACAGATGCCTTCCTCCGCCTCGTCCGCCGCTAGTCCACTAGGCGTGGGGCCTGCTCTGCATTGCCTGTGAGGCAGGCTAAGCCCTCAAGCGCAATACCCTGATAATTCCCCCCTGACAAGGGGGGCTAGGGGGGTTGGTTTTGCTCCCTCTTTTCAAAGAGGGCTGGGGTGATTGACCCTCAGGGTGTTGCCATTGCGAACGAGAGGAACGCAATCCAGCTAGTCTTTCTCAAGGGTTAAAGCATCTCTATCAATATTTTCCGGTAAAATAGCATTCTTATACACTTTTGCCTCTCGAAGCTTTGCTGGTGTAACAATCGCTCCCTTCAAGTTTGTCCCTAAAAGGTATGCTCCTGAAAGATTCGCTCCTAACAGGTTTACTCTGGAAAGATTTGCTTTGAAAAGCCTTGCCTTTGAAAGGTTGGTGTTGCTCAGATCAATTGTGACAGTGGTTTTTTGCAGGCGTGAAAGCCTTTCAAAGGCAATATTCCTCCTGCCAATAAGGGTCAAGGTTGTTTGCACGATTAATTTTGGCGATGGATCAGTTGTTTCTTGGAAGTCATCGTTCTCTTCCTCAAGCGGCGCATGCAAGCGCACAAAAGCGCAAAGTACCTCTATAATCTGCCCATGATATTGTCGGTTGGATTGAGCGATCTTTTCTAAGGCATAGAGGCCGCCAAGGCGGATTTCGTCTTCTGTTTTTCCTATCTGGTCGATGGCTTTGGTATAGGTTTCGGCTAGATGGTTATCAGTGGCGATTCTCGTTTGCTGTTGTGCGATAAAACTGCGCCAGATTGCCAGAGGCAAACCGCTCGCCGCCGCGCCGACCAGCCCTAAATTGCGAATCTCTTCGTGATGTTGTAGTAACCAATCCATAAGCATTTCTCTCGATCAGGCTTGCCGAATATTCTCATTTTATGCCGATTAAATCAACGGGATAGGAGCAGTGGGAATTTTCTTCGTGTTTTGCGGGAGGTTGTAAATCACCCCAGCCCCTCTTTGAAAAAGAGAGGTCCATTGAAGCTCCCCCTTCTACGAAGGGGGTTGGGGGGATTTGATTTTTTGCCTGAAAATAATGTATGCGTGAGTGAAGCATGAATATTATGACTTGTAATATTGCCAAAAGAGGCTGAATATTAGGAGGCCCTGAAAATAGCCCTATATCTTTTATAATCACGCTTATGCAGAAAGAACCGACAGATTCTCAACCGCAGCTTCGGACCCAGGAGTACGAAGTTCTCCATAAGGTGGCCCAGGCTCTTCACTCTTCTAAGGGGTTGAAGGGTATGTTGGAGAATGTTCTCGCAGTCCTGACCGGGTTCGATGAATTGAAGGTTGAAAAAAAGGCGGGTATTTTTCTTGCCGATACGGAAAAAAAAGTTCTCAACCTGTATTGCACGTTGGGAAGCTTCACCGATGAATTTCTGGAAAAGGAAAAGGTGGTTCCTTATGGCGACTGCCTTTGTGGCCGGGTGGCCGAGTCGGGCCAGTTGTTGATGAGTGAAAGTTGTTTCACCGATGCCCGGCATGAACGAAAATATGCAGGAATGCAGGCGCACGGTCATTATATTGTTCCACTTAAAACCGGGGCAAAGTTCCTGGGGGTGATGTTCTTGTACACCAATACGCATCCCACCTGGTACCCGCATAGTCAGGAAGTGCTTCTGTCTATCGCCGGATTGGTGGCCAATGCGATTGAGCACAGTCTGGTTGAGGAAGAACTTGCCAACTACCGCGAGCATTTGCAAGAATTGGTGGCGGAAAGAACTCTGGACTTGAAGCAGGCCAATACAACCTTGCAGAAAGAAGTTGTGGAAAGGACTAATGCAGAGCACGCACTGACCATCATTCGTGAACAATTGCGCAACCTGGGCAACCACCTGCAAAATATCCGTGAGGAGGAAAAAACCCGGATTGCCCGGGAAGTGCATGATGAGTTGGGGCAGTCGTTGACGGCGCTGAAAATGGATATGGTCTGCTTGAAGGAAGAGTTGCCCGCAGACCAACCTGAGCCGCAGGAACGAATCGAGTCCATGTCGGGTCTCATCGACTCGACGATCACGTCCGTCCAGCGCATATCTACGGAATTGCGCCCTCAGATACTCGATGTTTTTGGGCTATGCGATGCGATTGACTGGCAGGCTAAAGAATATGAGAAAAGAACGAATCTCAAATTTGATCTCAATTGCGCCCATGTTCCATTAGGGGATAAGGCATTGATCACCGACTTGTTTCGGATTTTTCAGGAAACCCTGACCAATGTTGTGCGACATGCCGAGGCCGACCGGGTCAAGGTCCGGGTTCTTCTGGAGGATGATAAATGTGTTCTGGCGATTGAGGACAATGGTAAGGGTATGCCGCCGGAAAAAATTGAAGACCCTTTGTCTCTCGGGCTGATAGGAATTCGCGAGCGGGTTCTTTTTCTGGGCGGAGAGGTTGAGTTTTTTGGACAAGCGGGTAAAGGAACGAAGGTTGTGGTGAAAGTGCCACTCAAATCATGAAACAGACTTCTGAAAAAGCAGTGATTAAAATACTGGTTGCCGATGACCATGCTGTTGTGCGTCAGGGCATCAAACAGATATTGTCCAAGATCGCTGATCTTTCTGTCATCGATGAGGCGGAAAATGGCAATGAGGTGCTGGAAAAAGTCAAAGCCCGGCTCCCTGATGTTGTGGTCATGGATATTGAAATGCCGGTAAAGAGCGGCTGGGAGGTGTTGCCGCAGTTGAAAAGCCTGTACCCAAAACTCCCGATCATTATATTGAGTATCCATGCAGAGGATATGTATGGCATGCGATTTCTCAAAGCGGGTGCCTCAGCCTATTTGACCAAAGCCGGAGCCCCGGAGCAGTTGGTGCAGGCGATCCGCAAAGTCGCAAGCGGTGGAAGGTTTATCAGCCCGGAAATGGCTGAAAAACTGGTCGATGAATTGGGCAAGGATGCAGACAAATCGCCTCACGAGACTCTTTCCCCCAGGGAGTTTCAGGTCTTTTGTTCCATCGCATCAGGAAAAGCCTTGAAAGATATTGCGCAAGAACTTTCTGTAGGGGTTACCACGGTGAGCACCCATCGCTCACGCATTCTGGAAAAGATGAGCCTCAAGTCCAACGCCGAACTCATTCACTACGCGCTCAAAAATAACCTCGTCCAATAATTTTCTGCCGGAAACCCCTTTTTAATCCTCCCCCGGATTCCCACTTTTTTGTGGAAGCACTTGATTTATAAATCGGATATTGCAGGCGTATTAACTAGCATAGAAGAAAAACCTTATTAAATCACCCTCACCTCAGTCCTCTCCCTTCAAGGGAGACCTTTGCGTAACCCGAGATTTTTTATCGATCCTCCCCTCTCATGAGGGGAGGCCTGGAGGGGTGTGGATTTTTTGCTGAAATTCACCATCCAACCCTCCCTGCTCAACCCCTCAACTCATCGGGCTTGAGTCCTTATGAAGGGAGGGGAAGTTATATTTAGTTTATTGTGACTTATGCAAAGCGCTCCCCTGGAGGGAGAAGGTTAGGATGTCGTATCCGGGATAAGTAGGCTGCGTGCGCTTCTCAAAAGGTGTTCGGGCGTGTTCCCGTGTCGAATTTCTACGACAGGAAAACCCGCTTTCAACGACCCCTAAAACCCCAAGCGCAACGATATTATATTTTTACCTTGTCGCCCATACTTATCATGACGAATAAAGTTATGGGGGTAGGTTTGATGAAAGTTTTGCTGGCAGTAGATAATTCCAAGGGGGTTTTGGACCGTTTATATCGGCTGGTTGGAAACATTCCCACAGTGGACCCAATGATCACGTTGATAAAAGTGGAAGAGATCACAGAATCCGTTCGTTGTATACAACCGGATGTGCTGGTGATGGATCTATGTCTGATGGATGGCTCCGCGATGGATGTCCTGGCCCAAATGGGGTCCATAAAAAAGAAACTCTCCCTGATGATTTTGACGGAGCAACCTTACGAAGACATTGAAGTGCAATTAAAAGTAGCGGGCGCAACCTTTGTTTTTAATAAATCACTGGAGTTTGAATTGATTGTTAAAATTTTAAGCCGACTGAGTGAAACGCATACGAGAAACCCAAAACAGCTTGCTGTTTAACTCATTGTCCTGTCATTTAAGGAGGTGTACCATGTTTTATGAAGTACGTATTTTTAATACCCGAGGAAAACTGAAAAAAAACACTTTCCAGCGCGGAATTAAGCCAAAGGTACTGGAAAAAGATAGCAGAGCAAGAAACAGGCCTGAACCCGGCTCAGACCCGAACTGGAAAATTATCCAGAGCGAGAAAGAGAATTATGGATGCTCAAATACCGACTTTTTCGCAGGCGACGGGATGAAATCGCTGGATAAATAGAGACGCTCTAAAATATTTTAGACGTTAAAAGTGCAACATTGATGTTTGATTATTTTATTATTTATTAAGGAGATAACAGTGAAATATACAATTAAATCGATTTTGATGATGAGTATTGTGAGCCTGGCAGCCTTGGGTATTTTCGTGGCCCCGGCTATGAGTGGGAGCAACGGACCCGCAGATGGGTACACCATTCATATCCAGGCACCGCATATGATGGCAGATGGCACAGTAGGCGGACCTTACCACCATTATTGCAAGGGCATCCAGAAGGGTGAAATTCTGCAATGTCTCTTGTTTAAAACTTCGGCTCCCGATGCTAGGCTCGTGGCCGTTGAATATTTTATCGCCAAGGATCTTGCCAGAAAGAACGTGCCACTGGTCCAGTGGAACCGGGCGTTTCATGATCATCAAGTCGAAATCGATACGGGTCGGGTCAAAATTCTTGATATCGAAGATCCCAAAGAAGTGCAGGCCCTTGCCGAAGCCGCAGGTAAAACCGATGGCGTGATCTTTCACTTATGGGGCAAGGATCAAGTCATACCGGATGGGACTGTGACAATACCCACATCTCTGGGTCACGTTTTTCGCACCAAATAACCCCGGTACAGGGAGGACGGGTCAACGTCCTCCCTGTGTTTCACCAACGAGAGTACGGTTATGATCAGTAACAGAATAAGGCTATGGGTTTTTTTTGCGCTGTGTTTGGGGTTCTGGCCCAGAGGGGGTGAAGCCGCTGACCCGGAAGTCCTGAAACCTCGCGTTCCTGAGAGCCAGATTGAAGAAGCGAAAACCTGGGCCAATCCGTTTCCACCTACTGCTGAAAATATTGTAAAAGGTAAGGCGATTTTTCATGGCAAGGGGTTTTGTGTCACCTGCCATGGGGAAGAGGGTACGGGGCTGGGCAATATTCCCGGCCTGCGTGGAAAGCTTCCGAGAAATTTTACCGATAAATCATGGCAAGCGGCGCGTGCCGATGGGGAACTTTTGTGGATTTTGAAAAATGGCAGTAAAGGAACCGCAATGGCTCCATTCATTCCGAGAGTCTTCTCCGAAACAGAGGCCTGGCATGTGATTTTGTATGTGCGATCGTTTGGAAAATGAAAAAACCATATCGAGCGGATATTTGTAATTATTGTGGAATCATTTAGGAGGTGGCACCGCCTCCCTTTTTTTGATAAAAATATATGATGCGAGTTATGTATTTAATCATTGCCCTTATGTTTGCATGGGAGGGAGCGGCGGGTGCGTTTCATGCCAATATCTATGGGCCGAGAGTTCCTTCTGAACTATTGGAAGAACTGCAAGATATGGATAACCCTTACCCTGCGACTTTGGCAAGAATACAAGCAGGTCGAAAAATATATTTCGGTAAAGGCCTGTGTGTCACCTGTCACAGCGAAAATGGCAAGGGAGTGGAACTGCCGGGTCACTTGCCGAGAGATTTCACCGACCCCAAATGGCAGGAGGTGCGGACCGATGGGGAACTCATGTGGGTGCTACGAAACGGCAGCCCCGGAACGCAGATGCCGGTGCGGGTGGGAAAAGTCATCAGCGAAGAAGAAGGCTGGAATGTGATCCATTTCATCCGCACATTTTTCCCCCACCACCACTAGGCGTGGGGCCAGTACTGCATTGCCCGTGAAGCAAGCAACACCATCAAACGTAATACTTTTAATAATTCCCCCTGACAAGGGGGATAAAGGGGGTTTGCATAAATTGGCAGTTTTTCTGCGAGCAAAGAGTTTTATAAGTACTCAAATGACGATGCCAGGTTTCAACAGGAATAGAAAAAATATAGTGGGAGTGATCCTGGGGCTGTTCTTGTTTGGGTTTATCGCCGAGGCATGGGCGGGACCGCCGCCTATGGGTCAGGGGCGGCGGCATCATATGCGTCACCATCGTGGGCATCATGGACAGGGGTTTGCGGGCGATGGAATTTGCCCGCAAGGCCGGTTTACGGTGCAAGCTCCCGATGAGTTCCACAACCGGTCCAACCCTCTGGAACTCAACCGGGAGGTTCTTTATTCTGGAGAATCTTTATTTCAGATAGATGTGCAACCGGTGGCCTGCAAAATCTGCCACGGCGTGAACGGCAATGGGCTGGGCATTATGGCTCAGGGGCTGAACCCCTCTCCCCGGAATTTTACCTGCGGGGAAACGATGAAAGAAATTTCCGATGGTCAGTTGTTCTGGATCATCCGCAATGGTTCCCAGGGAACAGGCATGCCAGCCTTTAAAGAGCTTGAGGATCGGCAGATATGGCAGATCGTTCATTATTTGCGCCAGTTTTCTGAGAAATCCGGGCGCAGGTAAAGCGATGATCCAAATTTTGGTTGGGGTCGTATTTTTGCTCGGCGCAGTAAAAGGAGTTGTCGCCGAATCGGCTGATGTTTCGCAGGGTCAAAGTTTGAGCGGCTCGTTTCAGGTGCAACGGGTTTCTGGTATCTGTCCGCAAAAACGCAAAACCCGTAATGCTCCAAGCCGGTATTTAAAAAATAAAAACCCGATTCCCCCCACGCCGGAAAATCTTGCCAGCGGGAAGCGGCTTTATAATCAGGATGCCAAACCTACAGCCTGCAAGCTCTGTCATGGGGTTAAGGGAAACGGCAATGGCAGTTTGGCCCGAAGGCTGGATCCGCCGCCGAGAAATTTCACCTGTGCGGAGGTAATGAGGGGGCTACCGGAGGGTCAGTTATTCTGGGTCATCAAAAATGGCTCACGGGGCACGGCCATGCCGGCCCATAAATCTACTTTGAAGCCCGAGGAAATCTGGCAATTGATTTTATTTATAAAAGAGTTTTTGCGAACTTGAGCGTTATAGTTGTTTGAGAGGAGAAAAGTTATGTGGCGATTAATGGGGTTTGCGATTGCATTATTTATTTTAACTATGCCTTCTGCTGTGTGGGCCGGGGGGGACGGGTTTGCCGAAAAAATAATTACCACTCAATGTAAAAACTGTCATCGGTTTGAAGGCAAGCCGAAATCAAAGTTTGACCTGAAAGCTCCCGATATGATGTGGAGTGGCGTGAAATACCAGCGTCTCTGGTTGATCCGCTGGTTGATGGGGCAGGAAGATAATCTTTATCCCAATAGTTATCGCTGGGATAAATCCCGCTTTTCCGGCAAGCATATGATTTCGACCCGCGAAGAAGCTATGGTGCTTGCCGACTATATGGAAAAGACATATCGTGACCCCCGGGTCAAAAAAAGTTTTGTCGATATGTCCACCTTCACGGAAATGGAGGCGAGTTTGGGAGCTGATATTTTCCGCGAATACTCCTGCCTGGGATGCCACCAGATCAAGGATGATGAAGGCAATAAGATAGGCGGGCCGATCAGCGTAAATCTTTATGACTCGGGCAATCGCTATGCGCTGGACTGGTGGAGCCGGTTCGCGGAAAACCCGCAGGATTTTACTCCGCACAGTGGCGAATATCTGGCCGATATCAGCCCGCGTAAAGCACGTCATGTTATTGGTTATTTGATGACCCTTGGTGTGAAGGATTTTAAATATTACGAACCGTGGGAATCAAAGATATTCAAAAAAGCAGATGCCAAGCGCGGAGCCAAAGTTTATAAAGAATATTGTGTGCAATGCCATGGGCCTCAAGGCAAGGGGGATGGGCCGGGTGCCAAGGGGCTGGACCCGAAACCCGCTGTTCATGCCGATCTACCGCTTGCTGACTACCCGACCGATTATTTGTATAACCTGATTTATTTCGGTGGCAAGAGTGTCGGGAAATCTTCCAATATGCCGGACTGGGGCATGACACTACCGCCGCAAAGCCTGGCGGATGTGATCGCTTATATCCGTTCCACCTTCAAAGGCGAATAAAAGCAAAAAAGGCATTGCGCTTGACTCCGAGCGCAATGCCTTTTCTCTTGAGCCGCCATGCCCTCCCCTGTTCTTTAAATTCAATGGTTTAGCGCCGACTTCCTGCCCTGCATTTTGCCGCTGAAATTCGTTAATGAAAAAAAATTTATATCGAAACTATGGCGGGATCTATTTTCGGGAATTATATTCCCTAAAGTTAGTGGTTGAGTTCATTTTTTTGAAAAAGTCGTTTGCGAAAATTTTTCAAACAGTGGACTTTGTTTCTAATTTTTGAGTGGAGGTTGTCATGCCCTTTATAAATGAAGTTTCCAGCACCAAAGGTAAAATTCTGGTCATAGATGATGAAGCAGAAGTGCGAGAGGTATTGAGAATTCATTTGGAGTCGGCCAACTATAATGTGATTGAGGCTTCAGATGGCGAAGAAGGGATCAGCATGATGAAGACGGGTTCCAACCTGCTACAAGTGGGAATGATTATTTGCGATATCAGAATGCCAAAGGTCAACGGCATTGAGGCCATTGATTATTTGAAACAAAATGCCCCTTCCATTCCGATCATCGTGGTTACAGGCTATCCTGATGCGGACCTGGCAGTTTCTTTGCTCAAAAAAGGTGTGCGCGATTATATGGTCAAGCCTATTGAAAAAGAAAAACTACTGGCCAAAGTTGCGGAGGTGCTCGCTGCACCGCAAGATTTTGATTATGCCTGAATTGCGTATCCGGGGTCTATTCTATGGATACCGTTGACGCCTCTGTTTACGGAGGCAGGAAAAAAACAGGCATAAGGACCGGATTAAAAAATAAATTGATCTGGACCATGTTGGGGGTTGGGGCCTTGCCTTTGATGCTGGCTATGATGCTTTCCTATTTGCAGGGAACGAAATCCCTTCAGGAAGTGCTCGGAGCCAGCTTCAAGGCCTTGGCTTATGAAACTTCCACCAAGATAGATTTGTTGATCGAGGTTGAGATCTCGAAAAATACCCGCTACGCAGCCCACCCCGTCATTAAGTCTGCCGTTCAGGATTTTAACCAGACTCTCCTTACCCTTGACTTCATAACACGACAAAAAAATATTCAGGAGCAGAAAAAAGCTTCCCTCCAGCCCCTTCTTACAACACAAGCAAGTCAGGTACTGCAAAGTTTCCAGAAAAGCAAGACGGCAACCCGGGCCTTGTATGTCACCGATGCGTTCGGGGTTCTCAGGGCAAGCGTCAACGACTTTCCTGGATTTTTCCATGCGGAAAAACCGGCATGGGAAAAGACCCTCAAGGGTGGCAAAGATTTTGTTTATATAGGCCCGGTTACTTTTAATGAAAAGACTCAATCCTTCCTGATGGTTTTTGCCTTCCCGATTCTGGATGAAAAAGAAGAAACCATCGGGGTTCTGCACCATGTGTTTGACGCGAAGGAGTTTTTCTCCAGTTATATGGAACCGATTACTTTTGGCGAAACGGGCCATGTCATGTTGATCGATGCGAGGGGGATGGTGATCGATTGCCCTATATTGCCAACGGGATTTTTGTTGCAGGACCCGGTTTTGGTGAGAAGCGTTACGGGAAAAAATCCGGATTGGGTTAAAACCATGGGGGACGGTCACGGCGGCGAAGAGCTTTCTATCATCGGGTTTTCGCCTTTAGAGCAGACCGGAAAATGGATTGCCGGAGGGAAAACCTGGTACACCTTTGCATGGCAGGCTTCGGATGAATTGTTCGCCCCCATGCAAAAACTCTTTTCATGGATTGCCATGGCCGGGGTGGTTTCCATCTTGTTGATCGGGGGCATGGGTTCGCTGGCGGCAAAGAAAATCGTGCAACCGATTCGTAGACTTCAGAAAGCCGCAGAACGTATTGGCAGAGGGGAGAAAGCCGAGGTCCTGGAAATTAAAACAGGAGATGAACTTGAAGCGCTCGCCAACGAAGTGAACCTGATGAACGATTTACTGCAAAAATCTTTTTCAGGGCTGGAAAACCAGGTACGCCAAAAAACCGAGGAAGTTCTTTATCTCAAAGAATACACCGACAGCATTCTCAGGAGTGTTCCCGATGCGGTGGTTATTTTTGATCCCGATATAAAAATAGAATATGTGAACGGGGCGTTTGAAAATGTTGCCCGGCAAACTGCCGAGCAATTGTTGGGGCATTCTTTAATAGACTTGGGGCTCGATTCCGCCTCGACCTGGGAAGTTGTACAGGAGGCATTGCTTGATTTTCACGTCGTTCCCATTTCTTCGCGCAAGCTGGGCAACCAGACCCTGCAATGTTATACCGCGCGAGATCCTCTGGCCCCCAAGGAATCTCCCTCCCTGCAAAGTATGAAGCAAACCGTCAAGTTGTATGGGAAGATTTTTGCTTTCCAGATTTTTGATATTGTCATCCACGATGATAGTGGCAAACGATTGGGGCTTCTTTTGAGGGATGTCTCTGAGGATATAGAGCTGCATGACCAGTTGGCTATGGCGGAAAAGCTATCCGGGCTGGGCACACTCACCGCAGGCATCGCCCACGAGTTGAATAATCCGTTGGTTTCAATCATGGGTTTTACCGAGGCGATTCTGGGAGAAAAAGATCCAGAAAAAATCCAAAAATATGCCGATAAAGTTTTTGCCCGCTCCAAACATATGTCATCAATTATTCTCAATATGTCGGGTTATATGCGCTCATCTGTGACGGCGAAAGAAACGCAAGTGGACCTCAATGAACGGATTAACGGGGCCATTGATATTGCGATTCTTGCTTCTTATAACAATGGCATCAAGTTGGATAAAAATTTTTCTGAGCTACCACCGATCAAAGCAAAACCCGAGGAAATCCAGCAGATCTTTATCAACCTGCTGACCAACGCGGTGCAGGCGATGGGAGGCAAAGGTGAGTTGAAAATCTCGACAGAAACGAAAAATGGCAATGTTCTCGCGAAAATTACAGATACCGGGCCGGGCATTCCGAAAGAATATCTGTCGAAAATTTATGATCCGTTTTTTACCACCAAGGAACAAGGCAAAGGCACCGGCCTGGGGCTGAATATCGTCCACCAACTGGTGGTCAAATACGGCGGAAAAATCGACGTCTCCACCCAGGAAGGCAAAGGCACCACCTTCTC
>CAZEBI010000034.1:0-8402 GCA_964510355.1 uncultured Nitrospina sp.
TTTAAATTTAGGTTCCCAAATACTTATATTAGTGTCTTTTTTCCCAGCTATTATTATATTTATGATTGTTTATATACCATTTTTAATTTCTAGTATATTTCAAGAACAATGCAATTATATAAAACAAAAAATAACTATAGAGCATAAATTTATCACTGCTTTACTCTCAATTATCATTTTACTTATTATTTCTTATTTGAGTATTTATTTACTTAGTGCTTATAAAGATTATTTTTTAACTTTACTATTACCTTCTTTTGTAATATCTTTGATGTTCATTTCATATATTCCAATGGTTTTTTTGAAATTATATATATCTATAAATAAAAAAAATCATAAATTATTATTTTATTTTTTATTATTATTTTCATATATATGTATATACATATGTTTCTATACAGACAATATCTCTCAAGCTTTTATTCCATATTCTTTTGTTTTATTTATACTTTTACTCTTAAGTATCTTTATTTTTTATATTACAGGTAATATAAAAAATAAAAAAGAAGAACCACCTACTTTAATAATTTTCACAATTTTAATAATAACATCCATTATAATAGGTACCTTTAATCATACAAATATTGATACATGGAAAAATTTAGAAACAGACGATATCAATTTTAGTATAAATCTAGTTATCAATAAATTTTTTCTCTCAGAAAACCATACAGTTTTTGATATAAACACTAGTGGTTACAATTATAATAATAAATTTAAAACTTCTTGTTTAAAAACTAATTATATACATATTAATTCAAAACAAACTAAATATCTACCAATCTCAAAGCAGATGAAACTATATTTTCAAAAAAAAGATGAGAACTTAACTTGCATATATGCAATTAATAAATATTTGTCTGGAAGTAAGTATAATTATACATTAGAAGGTATTGGTTACATAAATACTACAAAAGGTAATAGGTTAAAAAGCTATCTCAAGAAATAAAAAATAAAATTGTGAAAAACCTAGAATCTATGTCATTCCAAACATGAACCTACGTCATTCCAAACTTGATTTGGAATCTAATTATTAATATTTTAAGCTATATAAACTAGACCCTGAATCAAGTTCAGGGTGACGGTTACTTGCTTCATTGTGACGGTTAACTCGCTTCAAGCTGACAAAGAATATGAGCTTATGTCCTTTCAATCCTAGTTCATTTTAATAAGAATATGAACCTATATAATTCCAAATACTTTAATAAACATAATGAAAACCAAACTTGTATATACGCAGTTAATAAAAAATTCTATAAAAACAAGTATAATTATATATCAGAAGAGATCTCATATATAGATACTAAAAAGAAAGATAATTAATGCAAGACAACCTTTACAACCTAGCCTTTGAGAGAAGTATATTAAGCTCTATTGTATTTGAGCCATCTCAATTTGATGAATTAAGTGTAGCTTTAAAGCAAGATGATTTTTATTTACCAGCTCACCAAGATATATTTGCGATAATGTTAATCTTACTTCAAAAAGATCAACCAATAGATGAAGAGTTTATAAAAAAAGAACTTATTAAAATAAAAAAATTTGATGAGCAGATTATGCTTGAAATTCTTTCAGCTAACCCTATTTCAAATACAAAAGCTTATGTAGATGAAGTAAAAGACAAGTCTTTAAAACGTCATCTTTTAACTTTAACTACTGAGATAAAAAGGGTTACAGTTGAGGAGGAGTTACCATCATCTGAAGTTATAGATATAGTTGAGAAAAAACTCTATGAGATAACACAAGACAATCAAACATCAGATTTTAAAGACAGTCCTAAAATGACTTACGATACTATGGAATACATCAAAGAGATGAAAGCCCGTGGCAACTCTGTACTTGTAGGTGTAGATACTGGATTTAACGAACTTAACAAAATGACTACTGGTTTTGGAAAAGGTGACTTAGTTATTATAGCTGCACGTCCAGCTATGGGGAAAACTTCATTTATATTAAATACTGTAAACTCGCTAATAATTCAGGGCAAGGGTGTAGCCTTTTTCTCTTTAGAGATGCCAGCTGAACAACTGATGCTTAGGTTATTATCTATTCAAACATCTATACCACTTCAAAAACTGCGTGTAGGTGATATGAATGATGATCAATGGTCATCATTACATGGCGCTATTGATAAAATGAATTCAGCTAAACTATTTGTTGATGATCAAGGCTCTCTAAATATTAATCAACTTAGAAGTAAACTTAGAAAGTTAAAAAACCAACACCCTGAAATAGAGATAGCTGTAATTGACTACCTTCAGATTATGAGTGGTATCGGTAAACAAGATAGACATTTACAGGTATCAGAAATTTCACGTGGACTTAAAATGTTAGCTCGTGAGCTTGAGATGCCAATAGTAGCTCTATCTCAACTAAACCGTGGTTTAGAATCAAGAAACGATAAACGTCCGATGCTTAGTGATATTCGTGAATCTGGTTCTATTGAGCAGGATGCTGATATTATCCTTTTTGTATATAGGGATGATGTATACCTTTATAAAGAAGAAAAAGAGCGTGAAAAAGCTGCAAAAGCTGAGGGTAAGGAATATACATCTCAGTATGTAGAAAAAGAAGAGGAGGATGCGGAGATAATTATAGGTAAACAAAGAAATGGTCCAACTGGACATGTAAAATTGATTTTTCAGAAAAAACTTACCCGTTTTGTTGAACCTAAAAAATTCTCAATTGGAGTTGAAACCGTATATGAAAATGTAGATACCTCATCTGCAAATATAGATATAGGTGAAGTCAACGTCTCAATGCCAACTCTTTAAATGCTTCTAGAAAAAGTCTCACTCTTTAACTCAAAAAGAGACTTTTTTTTATTTTTCTTTATATCTTGTTTTATACTTTTTTATTCATTACTTATAGAATATAATAACTATAAAAATTTTACACGTTTTGATAGTCAAATTATTAAGGCTAAAGTCTTAAAACAATATATTAAAACTTCAAATAGCTCAAATAAAATTTTTCAAGTTTTAAAACTAAAAAGTGAAAGTGGTTTAATATTTTATAGCTCAGCTAAAAAATCTTTTCCAGATAGTATTGGTAAAAAAATTCTTTTTGAAGTATGGGCTGGAAAAATTAGCTTTTTTGCTTACTTAAGCAGCTTTTATGCATATTCAAAAGTAAAATATATCTACAAAACTAAAACTACTAAACAGAGGATTAATACATATATAGCTTCACAACATAAAAATGATAATATAACAAATTTATATCAAGCTTTATTTACAGCCCAACAACTAAAACTAAATCTGCAAAAATCTTTTTCAAACCTTGGTATATCACACCTTTTAGCTATAAGTGGTTTTCATTTGGGTGTATTATCAGGCTTATTATTTTTTATATTAAAACCTATATACAATTTTTTTCAAAATAGATATTTTCCATATAGAAATGCAAAATCAGATATATTTATTTTTATATCTATAATACTTTTATCTTATCTATTATTTTTAGATTCACCACCCTCATTACTTAGAGCTTTTGTTATGCTTATTATTGCTTTTATTTTATATGATAGGGCTATTAAAATAATATCTATTCAGACTTTATTTATTAGTCTAATAATATTACTGAGTTTTTTCCCTAGACTTAGTTTTAGTCTTGGATTTTGGTTATCAATTACTGGTGTATTTTATATATTTTTATTTCTAATCCATTTCAAAAATATCAATAAAATTTGGCAATTTGTTTTAGTACCGTTTTGGGTATATATTTTAATGTTGCCCTTTTCTTTATATATATTTTCAAATTTTGGTATATATCATGTTTTTTCAATAATTTGGACATCTTTGTTTACTCTGTTTTATCCATCTGTTATTGTTTTACATATAATGAATTATGGTAATTTATTTGATGGAATTTTAGAAAAATTTATATTATTAGGTTCAAGTGCTTCACTTATAAATATAGATATAAAATGGCTACTTTTACATATACTTTTTTCTTTACTTAGTATATATAAAAAGTATTTTTTGTTAGCATTAATAAGTTTTAGTATATTTATTTTTATATATGCTATCTACCATTATAAGATGATTTTAGTCTAATCCCATTTTTGAAGGATTTAAAATATTGTTTGGGTCAAAGGCCATTTTAATTGACTTAAATAAGTTCATCTCTTCTTTGCTAAATGCCATATGCATATATGGAGCCTTTGCAAGTCCGATACCGTGCTCACCAGAAAGTGTACCACCCAAGTCTATTGTAGCTTGGAAAACTTCCTCTATAGCCAAATAAGCAATTTTCACTTGTTCAGGATCAGATCCATCTACCATTACATTTGTATGAACATTACCATCACCAGTATGTCCAAAACATGGAATATTTATATTATACTTATCAGCTATTGCATAAAACTTCTCAAGTAATTCTGGTAAGGCTGAACGTGGTACTGTTACATCTTCGTTTAGTTTTTTGCTTCCATATATACTAAGTGCTGGGGAGGCATTACGACGTGCAAACCATATATCTGCTGCTTCTTTGTCATCTTTTGCAATTTTAAATTCTCTACAACCATTTTGTGTAAATACTTTTTTGATTTGTTCTAATTGAAAATTTAGGTCTTCTTCAAGATTTCCATCAACATCTGTAACCAAAAGAGCGCCAGCATCTACAGGCAGACCCCTATTAAATGTTTTTTCAACTGCACGTATAGTTAAATTATCTAAAAACTCCATTGCAACGGGTGTAATTCCACTAGCCATAGTTTTGTATACAGCTTCCATAGCTTGGGACACAGTATCAAAGATACCCATAGCTGTCTTAGTTAACTTTGGTTTTGGGATAAGTCTAAGAGTTATCTCGGATAAAACTGCTAATGTACCCTCAGATGCTATTAAAATACCGCTAATATTATAACCAGCTACATCTTTGATTGTACGTTTTCCAGCTTTAATAATATCGCCATTTGGAAGCACTGCACGAGTAGCCATTACATAATCTTTTGTAATTCCATATTTAGCTGCACGCATACCGCCAGCATTTTCACTTACATTTCCACCAATAGTTGAATAATCCTGACTTGCTGGATCTGGCGGATAAAATAAACCAACTTCTTCTACAGCTTTTTGCAAATCAATATTTATAAGTCCTGGTTGCACTATAGCTACCATATTTTTCATATCAATTTCTAATATTTTATTCATATGTTTTTCAAAACCTAGGACTATGCCACCTGAGCTAGGCAAAGCTCCTCCAGTAAAACCTGAACCAGCTCCACGGGGCACTATTACTATTTTAAACTCATTACAGTATTTTAAAATGGAGGATATATCATCTTCGTTTCTTGGAAATATAACTGCATCTGGCTCAAAGCGCTCACGTGTAGCATCATATGAATATGCTAATAGATGTGCCTTATCGATATAAATATTATTTTCACCTACTATAGATGTAAAGTGTGAAACATGCTTAGAATCTAACATTATTTCTCCAAAGTTTTTATATAATTTTCATAATCAGTGAAATCATGTGTCTCAAAATATTCACTTACGTTAACATCACTAAGGTCAATATATTCACGTATATCTAAAGTATCAGCTATACTATCGTATACCCTGTCAACTATATTTCTCTTAGTTGGTAATTTCTCGTATTTATCTCCAACTATAGCTAGTAGTTCTTTATTGTCTGAATTAGCTTCTAATAATAATGCATAATAATGTGGTGCATATTTATCTAACTGAGATGTACCCTCACCCCAAGAAAACCAAGATGATGAGATTTTCGGTATCCTTGTATAAAAAGGTAATTTTACACTATCTTGATGTAAATCTACCTCTGATATATTAAGTATATGAAAACTTTTAGCATCAAGGGTATAAACTCTATTTTCAATATATATAAATACTAATCCCGTTGAAGTAATTATGCTCATTTTTGTAAAATCTTCTAGTAATGGTGTTGGATGTTGATTAAACGATAATACAGTTGCAAATATATCTGGATGTACCCACTGAATATTTGTATTTTTTGCAATTCTATAATATATCTCTTCATTTGGTGCTATTAAAAGACCTCTTGAATATCCAAATGCCAAAATAACTTCATCACCAACTTCAACATTCCATTGACCATGTGGCAAAGCATTATTTTCTAATGCATCATAATTTGTTAATGTAAGATTAGCTATCTTAGTTTTTTCATCAAAACTACTAACAAGTACATTTTTTAAGATACTTCCATGGTTTTTGGATAATTTATGATATACGAAACCACTCATACCTAAATCAATCTTATCAATCTTAATTGTCGCTTTTGTTGCATCTTTATTTAAACTAACTATATTAGACTTAACAACTGAACTAAAAAGCTGTGAGATAAGTATTAAAACTAAAAATATAAACTTCATTTGACTACTTTCTTAATTAATATTGTGCGATTATACCTCAACTAAGATAATATTATTCTATATATACTTTTTACTACTATTTGGCATGTTTTTTGCTATTATTAGCTTAAATAATTATATAGGCTATATATTGATACGATTCTTGTTATTTCTTATGTTCATTAGCTCTTTGCAAGCAGCTAAGGTTGAAAATTTTCGCTGGCTAAATGGCGAAACATATCTTGTTTTTTTAGAAAAGCACAATTTACCCCTTAAAAAACTTTATTACGATTTGGATAAAGATGACCAAATCCTAACGCAAGAGATGCGTAGTGGGGTAAACTATCAAAGCTTACTTAATGATAGGGGCGAGATATTACAGATTCTTTTACCACTAAATAGTGAACTTCAAATCCACATTTATAAAGATAAAAATAAGTATGAGTTTGAAATTATACCTATCATCAGTTCTACAAAAACTGAAGCATTTACTCTAAGTATTTCTCATTCACCTTATTATGACATCATTGAAGCTACTGGTAGTAAAAAACTTGCAGAGATATTTGTATCATCTTTTAAGTACTCACTTAACTTCAAAGTTGACTTACGAAAAGGTGATAGGCTAGTTATGATTTACGATCAAAAATATCGCATGGGAAAGGCTTTTTCTATGCCAACTCTAAAGGTAGCTATGATTGAGTTAAAAAAGAAAAAACACTTTATTTATCTAAATTCAGATGAGAGGTATTATGACGAAAAAGCTAAGGAAGTTGAAGGTTTTTTATTAACTCGCCCAGTTAAAACCGCTAGGATATCATCCCGTTTTACAAAAAGAAGATACCATCCAATTTTAAAAAAATGGAAAGCTCACTTAGGTGTAGACTATGCCGCAAGGAGGGGCACCCCAATTGTTGCTGCTGGTAGAGGGAAAATTATTTATGCTGGTAGACTTGGCTCATATGGTAACCTAATAAAAATCAGACATGCTGATGGATATGAGACACGTTATGCGCATATGAAATCATTTCGTCGTGGAATTAGACGTGGTAAACGTGTAAAAAAAGGTCAAATTATAGGTTATGTTGGAACTACTGGTCGTTCAACTGGTCCACATCTACACTTTGAGTTAAGAAAATATGGTCGTGCCACTAACCCTCTTCGTGTAGTTCAAGTTACTACTAAGAAGTTAAAAGGAAAAGAGAAAAAAGCATTTTTAAATCTAAAGAAAAATTATGATGAGAGTATAAATCTACATTTAAAAAACAATACACACTTCAATAAAAGCTTTAAAAGTTTAAGTACTTGTTATGTTTACAATGGACATTATTATGAATAAAATCACCTCTATACAAAAACTAAAAAATCCTTCTTTTATAAAACCTATAAAAATACACTATATACAGGATGGTTTAGAAAAAGAGTGGGAGGCTGTAATTAGTCATGATAGTGTAGCTATTTTGATTTACCATACTGAAAAAAAATCTTTTATTTTAGTTAAACAACTACGAGCTACAGTTTTAAACAAAAACAAAAATAATGGAATGATGTATGAGTTATGTGCAGGCATTGTAGATAAAGATGTCTCAAATGCACAAATAGCAAAAGAGGAAATTTTAGAGGAATGTGGATATGATATCCCAGTAGCTAACTTAGAAAAAATTAGCTCTTTTTATACCTCTGTAGGAATCTCTGGAACATATCAGACTATATATTATGCACAAACAAATGATAGTATGAAAGTTAATGAGGGCGGTGGTTTAAATGATGAGAATATTGAAGTTATTTATTTACCAATAAAAAAAGCAAAAAAATTTATGTTTAATGAGACTTATCAAAAAACTACAGGTTTAATGATGGCAATTTATTGGTTTTTTGATAATAAACTGCCATATATAAATAATTGAACTATCTGATTAATCCAATAAATAGATTCCAGGTCAAGCCTGGAATGACGATTGTTTAGTCATTCTAAACTTGATTTAGAATCTAATAGCTAGACGATGGGTAAGTCATTCTAAACTTGATTTAGAATCTAATAGCTAGACGATGGGTAAGTCATTCT
>CAZEBI010000034.1:8502-20298 GCA_964510355.1 uncultured Nitrospina sp.
TAATAGCTAGACGATGGGTAAGTCATTCTAAACTTGATTTAGAATCTAATAGCTAATTGTTCAGAGAGTTCAATTATTATGAAAATTCTATAGGATCCATATCTATCTCAGCTAAAGGAAGTTTAGTATAACTTATAGCTTTAATAAGATCTGTACTTTTATCAGAACGAAGTAAAATTTCAAACCTGTATTTGTTAGATATTCTCTCTACTGCACATTTTCCATATCCAACTATCTCTATATTTTTTATTTTACTTAAACTTTCTTGCATCAGATGCATCTCTTGTTGAGCTTTTAGTCCATTTTTATGTGAAAACAATATACGACAAAGTTTTTTATATGGTGGATACAATTGTTCCCGAAACATCTTTTCTGATTCTAAAAACTCTTCATAACTATCTATATATTTACTAAAGAAGTCCTCATTAAAACTTTGAACTAATACTAAGGCATCCTTGGCCCTACCGCTTCGTCCTGAAACTTGTATAAGAGATGACAATGCTTTTTCTCTAGCCCTATAATCACTCATATTTAACATATTGTCCATACCTAAAACTACAGCTAAGGTTACCCCATGATAATCATGACCCTTACTTAACATCTGGGTACCAACTAAGATATCGGTCTCTTCATCATTAAATCTTTTAAGAGCTTTTTTTAATTTTGAAGCTGTAGTTATAACATCACGGTCAAATTGCTCAACATTTGCATTTATAAACTCTTCACTTATATTTTTTACAGCCTCAGCTGTACCTATCCTTGAACTTGTAAGGTTAGCAGATTTACATTCTGAACAAACTTGAGGAATTGCCTGTGTATAGTTACAGTAGTGACACTTTAAAGCACGAGATTTTTGATGTATACTCATACCAATACTACAAAATACACACTCATATGTATATCCACAGTCTTGACAAATCAGATACTTAAAATTAGCCCTAGTTGGGATAAAAACTATAGATTGTTCTTTTGTATCTAAGGTGGTTTTTAGATTTTGAAGGATTAATGGACTTAAAGATTCTACTGATTTTTCATATATAAATGTTTTTTTTGCTTTAATATATCCACCTTTAATCCTAAAGTATGGAAATTTTGCAAATGTAGTTAAGGATGGAGTAGCTGAACCTAATACTACTGGCACATCATAAAGTTTACCCATATATATAGCTATATCTCTTGCATTATATCTTGGTCTTGAGGATGACTTATAAGAATCATCATGTTCCTCATCTACAACTATTAGACCTAAATTTTTTATAGGTAAAAATAAGCACGAACGTGGACCTGCAACGATTTTTGCCTCACCGCTGTGTATTTTTAAAAGTGCCTTTGTTTTTTGTTTTGGTGTAAGTTTTGAATGCCACATTACTACTTTTTCACCAAAATGTTCCTCAAGTCTAAGACTCATTTGTGGTGTTAGAGATATTTCAGGCATTAAAAATATAGATCTTTTTTTAAGCTCTATCATATACTCAAAATACTTCATATATATCTCTGTTTTACCTGAACCAGTATCAGCAAATAATAATGAAGTTTTATGTTTTTTTAAAAAAGACAAGGCTTTTTTTTGTTTATCTGATAGTATAATCTTAGATTCTTCTCTTAAGCTGTCATCCTGAACTAGATTTAGGATTTCTTTCTTATAAGCCATCATAATAGATAATGCATCACCTAAGGATGAAAAATAATATGTAGATATAAACTTAGCTAATTTTATTTGTAACTCAGAATAAATATCTTCATATATCTCTAAAATTTCAGAAGTTTTAAAGTCTGGTTTATCACAAGATGAAATTACAACTGCTTTTACTTCTCTATTTCGTATATTTACTTTTACAAGAGAGCCAATTGTTATCTCTGTTTCATAAAAATAAGTTAAAAAATTAAGTGGTGATTTAAGAATTACTACTTCATAATAAAACAAATAAAGACTTTAATCAGTTAATGCTGCACACTCATTACCAGGTGTACATAAAAACATTCCATCTGTATTTGTATATGTGAAAGTATTTAAACTAGCTCCAACTCTATATATATACTGATTAGCATTTGGAGCTGCGCTTCTATTCCAGTCACCAGAATTAATACCAGCGGATACTCCATACATTAAAAGAGTTGAGCTTCCATTACCATCAAATAATGTAGTTTGATTTTGACTTAACTGTGTTATCCAAGCTGTTTGACCTAAAACTAGTCTAGTTTGTCTCTCATTAACTATAGCTGAACGTATAGTAGCTACATCAGCCCTGCCTTTTGCTATTGTAGCTATTTGAGATGTATTATTCATTCTAGGGACTGCAATTGATGCTAAAATTCCTAAAACAACTATTACAAAAACAAGTTCAATCATAGTGAACGCTTTTTTCATTATGTAACCTTTAAATAAGTAGTAGAATTATAGCAGATTAGTTTTAGAGGGCTTTTAAAGAAGTATATCCATCCCCATAATGAGGATGAAAAAAATTATTTATATATATGTAGAATTAAGATCCTTACTAAAACCAAATTTTGGAGGACTACTTACGCTTCCATCTCTACAAAATATCTCCCCTTTTCCAGTACCTACAGCTGTTCCAATAGTCATTATTGCATCCGCTGGTACTTTTTTACACTTAGATAAATTTGCATCTCCATAATTAGTCGGAATATCCATATAATCTGTTAACTTGTATGTATTTACAGTTCCATCCCCACCAGTAACAGCCTTTACCCACATATCAGCACTCGCACTTCTATTTAAAGTTCCTACAAAAGCTTCTGCACTTGTTTTTCTTGCAATACTCTGGGTATTATTCATTCTTGGTATTGCTACAGCAGCTAATATACCTAAAATAACGATAACAAAAATCAACTCTATCATTGTAAAAGCACTTCTTTTCATAAAATTCCTTGTATATAAATTTAAGTTACACTTGTAACCTTAAGATAATTATGCATTAGTTAATATAATGCCAAGCTTAAATTCTTCCAATTCTTAAAATAAGTTTATTTAATGCAAGTAATGTAACAAAAATAACTAATTCTTATGTATATATTATTTATTTATTTTTGGAACTAAATTTGCTTGTACTACATATATTAGATAAGGAGTTAGTATGAGCATATTAGGAATTGAAGCAACTCGTACAGGTATATTGGCAAAAAAAGCTCTTGATTATAGAGCTATGCGTCAGGATATGATATCTTCAAATATCGCTAATGCTGATACACCTTATTATAGACCAAGGGACATTAGATTTCAAGATGCCCTAATAATTGAAAAAGAGAAAATTCTTAATGAAGGTTCACCTAAGTTAGAAATGGCTCAAACAAATGGGGCACATATAAGCCTGCAAGATGATAAAAAATTTTCAAGGCCAACTAGATTTTATCGTGATGGTCATATGGCAAGAAACGATGGAAATAGTGTAGATTTGGATATTGAAACTACAGAAATGAGTAAAAACTCTATTATGTTTAATGCCTTAGTATCTGCAATAAAAAAAGAGGGAATGATTTTTAAAAGTGTAATTGATTATTCTTCTAAAATACAATAGAATATAAAAAGGTTAAAAAATGAGTAATTTTTTAAGTAGCTTTGATAAGTGTTTTCAGAATAGGTTGTGCAAATGAGTAACTTTTTAAGCAGTTTTGATAAGTATTTTCAGAATAGGTTGTGTAAATGAGTAATTTTTTAAGTAGTTTTGATATTAGCGGATATGGTTTATCTGCTCAACGTGTGCGTGTGAATATAATTTCACAAAACATTGCTAACGCTCAGACTACTAGGACTGATGAGGGTGGACCATACAGAAGAAAACAGGTTGTTTTTAGGGCTATAAACTTTAATGATAAATTTAATGAAGCTATCCAAGACATGACAAAAAGTGCAAAATTTGAGGACCCTTTAAATGAAGGTGATTTTGGTGAAAGAGTAAATCCTGCTATAATGAGTGTTATAGTTGATAAAATATCACGTGATGACAGCCAAGCAAAAATGAAATTTGATCCATCACATCCAGATGCGGATGCAAATGGTTATGTAGCCTATCCAAATATTAATCCTGTGATAGAAATGGCCGATTTAGTAGAAGCGACTAGATCATACCAAGCAAATGTAGCTGCATTTGAGAGTGCTAAAAACATGGCAAACAGCGCAATTTCATTGTTACAATAATTAGGAGAGTAAAAATGTTTACATTTTGTAAGAATAATTCTCCTTTGGAAGGAAAATAGATATGACTAATGTAACTGGTGTATTAGGCACATCAACAGCTGAACTTTTAAAACAAAAAGACAAGTTAGACAACAAAGCTGGTTCAGGTTTTGCCCAGCATCTTAAATCGGCCCTTAATGAAGAAAATAAATTTCAACTAGATGCAGAAAAAGCCCTAGCAAATATAGCTACTGGACAAGTAAAAGACCTTCATCAGGCGGCAATGTCTATAGGAAAAGCAGAAACGAGTATGAAATTAATGCTTGAAATTAGAAATAAAGCTTTAAATGCTTATAAAGAACTAGGACGTACACAGTTATAATATTGTGCTAAATCAAAATAAAAGTAAAAAAATATTTCTGCTATATTCTGTTATTAGTTTTGGCTTTTTAGTCTTTTTAACAGTGGTTCTTATTAATGTTGTAAAATCACGTCATATACCCTCTTTATATACAAAAACAACTTCAAAAGCTGAACGTGGTTCAATTATCAGTGCAGATGGTTTTCACTTAGCTACTAGTACAAAATTATATAAGGCTGTTGTAAATACTCGTTATATAAATCCACTCAAAAAAGAACTTTTTATACAACTCTTTAGTATATACTCAGGTATAGATGCAAAAATAATAGAAAAAAAATTAGCTAAAAAAAAAGGTGTAGTAGTATTATCTTACAATGTTAAAGAAAAAGAAGCACAATACCTAAAAAAACTATCATATGAACTTAGAAGATTTAAGGTTTTTATAGAGATAAAAAATAAACATACCAGAAGAATGACTTTACATGGTTTAAGTATCTTAGAGAGTGGGGAGAATCGTGAGTACCCATATGGTAACTTACTTACACCAGTACTTGGATACCCACATAAACTTGAAGATAAGGGATATACCTTTATAAAAGGTGTTAAAGGTCTTGAAAAAAGATTTGATTATGAACTTCAAGCTAAACAAAAAGAGCTAAGACAAGGTAAACGTGATGTAAATAATTACATTATTTTAAATAAAGATAGCTTCTCTAAACCAAGCATTAATGGTTTAGACATTAAACTAAATATTCCAGTAGTGCTTCAAATAAAAATTGAAAAAATGCTTGATGCTATGAAAAAAGAGATACGTGCCAAAGAGATTATGATTGCTATAATGGATTCTACAAATGGCGAAGTTATCAGTTTAGCTAGCTCAAATAGATTTTTTCCAAAATCGATAAAAAGAAGTGATTATCCCTCATTAAATACTGGCATGATTGAGTATAGTTTTGAACCAGGCAGTGTTATGAAAACTATAACATTTTCTTTACTTCTTGATAAGGGTTTAATAAATCCTTATGATTTAGTAAATACACATAATGGTAGATTTAGAATCGGTAAAAAAGTTATAACAGATGAACATAAATTTGACTGGTTATCAGCTGAAAATGTAATTGTACACTCTTCAAATATTGGCATGGCTCAACTAGCTCAAAAATTAACTGGTATAGAGTTTCATGAGGGACTTAAAAGTTTTGGATTCTCCAAAAAATCAACACCTGATTTAATTTACGAAAAAATAGGCTCTATACCAAGTTCATCTAGACTAAACAATGAAATCTATAAGGCTACTTGCTCCTATGGTTATGGAATGCGTGCTAATCTTATGCAATTAATGCGTGCATATACTGTATTTAACAATAATGGTAGGATGCTTAGACCCAAAATTATTAAATATTTTATTGATGGCTCTAGAAGAAAAATTATCATTCCAAATGAAGAAGCTATTCAAGTTATAAAAACTTCAACTGCTTTAAGAGTCAAAAAAATACTTATAAAAACAGTGCAACAGGGTACTGGCATTAAAGCTATAACTAAAGGCTTAGAAATTGGTGGAAAAACGGGGACTGCACATATAGTTGAAAAAGGTAGATATGTTAGAAAATATAATACTGCCTTTTTAGGTTTTATAAATGATTCTAAGCACAAATACACAATGGGTGTAATAGTAGTACAACCTAAAAAAAGCCACTTTGCAGCTCAAACAGCTGTTCCAACTTTTAAAAAGGCTGTAAATATTTTAATAGATGAGGGCTACTTAAAACCTAGTAATTAAAGCCAAATATTATCAAGTAGTCTAGTATCTCCTACTTTAACCTCTACAAGTACTACTGTATTTCCTATATCTATATTTTCTATAAGTTCAAAATCTCTATTTAAAATCTCTACATAAAAAATTTCTAATGGTTCTAGTTTTTCTCTCATCTTTTGTATTATCTTTTTTGAATCTAGGATATTTGTTGAAACCATATTTGCACATAAATGCAAAGATGATGATATTTTTAAAGCCTCAAATCTTTGTTCATTAGTTAAATAAATATTTCTACTGCTTTTAGCTAATCCATCACTCTCACGCACAGTATCTATAGCTACAATTTCTACACTCATAAAAAAATGTTTAACCATAAGTGAGATTAAATTAAGTTGCTGGGCATCTTTTTTTCCAAAATAAGCACGAGTTGGACTAATAATATTTAAAAGCTTCATAACTACAGTTAAAACACCGTTAAAATGTGAAGGTCTACTAGTACCCTCCAAAACAAATCCTCGTACCATCGGTGCTAGTATACTTACTTCATCGAAGCCGTAGATATCATCTGCATGAGGAAAAAACAATACATGCACCCCAGCTAAGTCACATATCTTTTTATCAGCTTCATCTTTTTTTGGATATTTATCTAAGTCTTCATCTTTTGAAAACTGAGTAGGGTTTACAAAAATAGAAACTATAACTATCTCATTATTTTCTCTTGCTGCATTTATTAAAGATAAGTGTCCATCATGTAATGCACCCATAGTTGCTACAAAGCCGATAGACTTATTTTGATTTTTTAAATACTCTTTTAATTCTAAGGGGTCTGTAATAATCTTCATTTTAAGCCTAAATTTTATATAATCGCTATTATACAATATACTCCGTCATTGTGAACTTGATTCAGAATCTAAACTAGAATGACAAAATTGATATACTCTGTCATTCTGAACTTGATTCAGAATCTAAACTAGAATGACAAAATTGATATACTCTGTCATTCTGAACTTGATTCAGAATCTAAACTAGAATAACATATTAGGGATACTATGGATAACTACGAATATACAGAACTTTTAAAAAATTTAACTATTAAAATGGATAATATCACTGGAGTTGTACAGCCTCAAAAACTTCAAGATAAACTAGATGAGATAGAGATTTTAGAAAATAATCAAGACTTCTGGAATGATGCATCTAATGCAGCAAAAATTCAAAAAGAAAAAACTCAAAACGAAAGAAAACTAGATAAATATAATGTAGCTAAAGATGCTATAGATGATGCAAAAGAATTATACGATATGGCTAAAGAAGAAAATGATGAGGATTCTATAAATGAGTGTTTTGAATCTGCTAATGATTTAGAGAATCTTATTTTAAATATGGAGATAGAGGTATTATTAAGCGCAGATACAGACATTAATAATGCTATTTTATCTATCCATCCAGGTGCAGGCGGTACAGAATCACAAGACTGGGCTGAGATGCTTCTTCGTATGTATAAAAGATGGGCAGAAAGAAGAAATTTTTCTGTTGAATTACTTGACTACCAAGCTGGTGATGAGGCTGGCATAAAAGATGTATCTATACTTATTAAAGGTATTAACGCATATGGATATCTAAAAGTAGAAAATGGGATTCATAGACTTGTTCGTATATCACCATTTGATTCTAATGCTAAAAGGCATACATCATTTTCATCTGTAATGGTCTCACCAGAGATTGATGATGATATAAATATAGTAGTTGAAGATAAAGATATACGTATAGATACTTATCGTTCAAGTGGAGCTGGTGGTCAACATGTAAACAAGACTGAATCTGCAATCAGAATTACTCATATAGAGACTAATGTAGTAGTGCAGTGTCAAAATGATAGAAGCCAGCATAAAAATAAAGCTACAGCTATGAAGATGTTAAAATCTCGTCTTTATGAGTTGGAGATAGAGGCTCTAAAAGCAAAAGAAGCTGGCATAGCTAAAAGTGAGATAGGCTGGGGTCATCAAATTCGTTCATATGTAATGCAACCATATCAGCAAGTAAAAGACACCAGAAGTAATGAAGCTTACTCAAATGTATCTGGAATACTTGATGGGGATATAGATAAAATAATTGAAGATGTTTTAATTTATCAAAATAAGCAATAAAAATAAAACTTAAAATCTTTTTTTTCTAAAAAAACTATAAATAAAAAAAACAAGACCTAGAATCATTAATATTATTAGTAAATATCTAAACTGTGTAGCTTGTGTCTCTTTATATTTTTTCATAAAGGGAGATTCATTTGATTTTTTTGCTTTACTTATACTGCTAGAGTTATCGCCTAAAACTTTAGCTTCCATTCTAGCTACATTTGCAAATGCTTTTTCATTTGCGCTTAAAGCCTTTTGTGGTGTAGTCCAAAAATATACTACAAAACTAATAACTAGCATTAGTGTGCCTAAAGTTCTCAAAATTAATGTTTGATGTTTTAAAAATACTTCTTTCATTTTATACCTTTTTCTAATACAAATTATGTCAAACTTGCGCTATGAATATACTTAAAGAATTTTCTATCAATGATAAATGTTCCTATTTATCTAATAAAAAGCAAAATACTCACTATAAAGTTATTAACAACTGTACATCTATAGAATGTGAAGAGTTTATAGAAAGAGGTTTTAGACGGTTTGGAAAAATGTACTTCAGACCAATTTGCGATGGATGTGATGAATGTAAAAGTATTAAGATAGATGTTAAAAATTTTAAATTTACAAAATCCCAAAGACGTGTTATCAAAAAAGCTAAATATATAAGAACTTATATGCAAAAACCAACTTTAACTAAAGAACATCTTGAACTGTTTGAAAAATATCATTTACATATGAAAGATAAAAAAGCTTGGGAGCATTCTGAGGTAAGTGCTCAAAGTTATTATAGTTCATTTGTTGATGCTCATCATGACTTTGGATATGAGGTATTGTACTTTTTTGAGGATAAACTTATAGGTGTGGATTTGATAGATATACTAGAAAATGGAATCTCCTCTATTTATTTTTATTATGATCCTAATTATTCAGAGTATTCACTTGGTAAATTATCTTTATGTCATCAAATAACATATGCTTTAAATTCTAATAAGTCATGGATATACTTAGGTTATTATGTAAAAGATTGTCCATCTCTTTCATATAAATCTCAATATAAACCATACCTAACCTTAGTTGGCAAACCAAATAAAGATGAACCATATAAATATATAGAGATATATGAAAATGATTAAAATCTTACAAAAAGAATTGATATTTTTTTATATTTTTACTTATATTTTTAGCCTTCATTGTAAATAATGATTTATTTACAAACCCTATAGCTAGGTTTTAACTTATGAGTATTAGGCAGAACTATGCGCATCTATTTTTATGGATAGGTCTTGTTTATTTGCTGATATTAGTATTTAGATTGATTTTGAAGTTTGTTTTGAAGTTGTTACGTAAAAAAGTGTAGGTAAGTATATTCCGTGTCAAGCATGGAATGACGAGGACTAGCACGAAATGGCTAGCACAAGCACGAAATAACAAGCATAACACCTACGAAATGACAAGTATAAGCGCAGTAGGTAAGTAAATGTCATCCTGAATTTAATTCAGGATCTAAGAAAAGGCGTAGATACTAACCGTTTCTCTTTTTTTGAATCTCTTCAGATACATTTTTTGGAACTTCTTCATAATGGTCAAATTCCATAGAGTATGTAGCACGACCCTGAGTAGCTGAACGAAGGTCAGTTGAATAACCAAACATTTCAGATAATGGTACAAAAGCATCAACAATTTTATTTCCGCTTCTATCGCCCATTGCATTAACTTGCCCACGACGACGGTTAAGGTCACCAATAACGTCACCCATATAGTCCTCAGGAACTTCAACTTCAACTTTCATCATTGGCTCTAAGATTGATGGACGAGCTTTACGACAACCCTCTTTAAAACCCATTGAAGCAGCAAGTTTAAATGCCATCTCATTTGAATCAACATCATGATATGAACCATCATATAATGTAATATCAATATCTTCCATTGGGTAACCAGCAAGTACACCAGTTTGCATAGTCTCAGAACAACCCTTCTCAACAGCAGGAATAAATTCTTTTGGAATTGCCCCACCCTTGATTTTATTATGGAAAACAAATCCAGTATCTGCTTCACCTGGCTTAATTCTAAGGTATACATGACCAAATTGACCACGACCACCAGATTGTTTAGCATATTTGTATTCTTGTTCCACTTCGTCTCTAATAGACTCACGGTAAGATACTTGTGGAGCACCAACTTCAGCTTCAACTTTGAACTCTCTTTTCATTCTATCTACAAGAATCTCAAGGTGTAACTCACCCATACCTGAAATAATAGTTTGACCAGTCTCATCATCAGTATGAACACGGAAAGATGGATCTTCAGCAGCAAGTTTACTTAAGGCAAGACCCATTTTTTCTTGGTCAACTTTAGTTTTTGGCTCAACTGCAACAGAGATAACTGGATCTGGGAAATCCATACGCTCTAGTACAACTTTTTCAGCAGGATCACATAAAGTATCACCAGTAGTAGTTGATTTTAAACCTACTACTGCACCAATTTCACCAGCGTAAATCTTCTTAACTTCTTCACGTTTGATAGCGTGCATTTTAACGATACGACCAATTCTTTCTTTCTTGTCTTTTGTCGTATTGTGTACAAAAGAACCAGCTTCTAAAGAACCACGGTAAACACGGATGAAAGTTAAAACACCAACAAATGGGTCAGTCATAATTTTAAAAGCAAGTGCTGCAAATGCACCATCATCAGTTGATGGAACTTCTACTTCAACCTCTTCATTATCCATTAATGTACCCATAATTGGAGCTGATTCTATCGGTGAAGGTAAATAATCAACTACAGCGTCAAGTAAAGTTTGAACACCCTTGTTTTTAAATGCAGTACCTGGAGTCATTGGAACAATATGCATGCCAAGAGTTGCAGCTTTAATAGCAGCTTTAATTTCTTCTTGAGAAATATCTTCACCCTCTAAGAATTTTTCAGCAAACTCTTCGTTACCATCAATTTCAGAAAGAGTTTCAAGCATTTTTTCTCTATATTCATCAGAGATTTCTTGTAAACTTTCGCGGATATCTTGTTCATGGTATGCAGAACCCATTTCAGCGTCAGAATCCCAAACAATTTCTTTCATTTTTACTAAATCAACTACACCTTCAAACTCAGCTTCAGCACCAATTGGTAGTTGAAAAGGCATTGGATTACCTTTAAGTTTTTCACGAATTTGTTTTTCAACTTCATAAAAATCTGCACCAGTTCTATCCATTTTATTAACAAAAACAATTGATGGAACTTTATAACGATTTCTTTGTCTCCAAACTGTTTCAGACTGAGGTTGAACACCACCAACTGCACAAAATACTGAAACTGCACCATCAAGTACACGCATAGAACGTTCAACTTCAATAGTAAAATCAACATGACCCGGTGTATCAATAATATTGATTTGTTTACCTTGCCATTCACAAGTAGTAGC
>CAZEBI010000035.1:0-20150 GCA_964510355.1 uncultured Nitrospina sp.
CCCGATCCAGATCACAGTCAACACGATGAATATCTTCAGCGGTATTTGAGAACAAGGTCTCCGCATATCATAGGAATCGGGCGCGAGGTGACCGGGTTGAAAAAAGACGGTACCGAGTTTCCGATGGACCTGGCCATCAGCCAGGTGGACCTGCACGACCATGTTATCTTTACAGGAATCATCCGGGATATCAGCCAACGCAAGGAATTTGAATCTGCACTGATTGAGGCAAAAAAACTCGCCGATGAGGCCAATAAGTCAAAGGGTGACTTTCTCGCCAATATGAGTCATGAAATCAGGACTCCGATGAATGGCATCATTGGTTTAACCCCTCTTGCCATGAAAACGGAGCTGACTCCCGCTCAATACGACTATCTGAAAAAGATCCACCGGTCATCACAAAACCTGCTGACCATCATCAACGATATTCTCGATGTATCCAAGATTGAAGCCGGGAAAATGGATATTGAGAACATTGAGTTCAACCTGGAAAAAGTTTTGGAAGGCGTTGCCGATATCCTGTCCACAAAAATCCAGGAAAAGAACCTCGAGTTTCATTTCGACATTGACAGGGATGTTCCCAACTGGTTTATAGGAAACCCTGTAAGACTCAGCCAGGTGCTCACCAATTTAACCAGCAATGCAGTCAAGTTTACCCAGCAAGGACAGGTCATCATTTCCTTGCGGGTATTGAAAAAAGAGTCGGAAATCATCGACCTTGAGTTTTCAGTGAAGGATTCCGGCATTGGTTTGTCCGAAGACCAAATCGAAAAACTTTTTAAACCTTTTAATCAGGCTGACACATCTACCACCCGGAAATTTGGCGGCACGGGACTGGGGCTGACCATTGTAAAAAAACTGGTTTTGCTCATGGGAGGGGATGTGCGCATCGAAAGCCAGCTTGGGAAAGGCAGTAATTTTATTTTCAACGTGGTGCTCACCCCATTACAAACAAAAGAGGAGCGCCGCCAGTCTCCCAGGAGTTCTCTCAAAAATGTGCGCATTTTAGTCATAGATGACAGCCCGTTCATGCGAGACATTCTAATGGCCATGCTGAAAACTTTGAAGCTTGAGGCCACCGCCACCTCCCTTTTTGCCGAGGGTTTGCAGGAACTGAAAACAGCACCCTATGACCTGGTGCTCATCGACAACAAACTGCCCGATGCAACGGAGCAAAAGTCTGCGGCCAGATAAAAAATATCAACCCCGAAAAAGAAACAAAGATCATTTTAATTTCCAGTTTCTCCGAAGAGGATATTTTAAAAGAAATTGAAACCGCAGAATTTGACGGGTTTTTGCATAAACCCATCACCTTCTCAAGCTTATTCAACATGATCCAGCATGTTTTGGGTCATCACGAAACCAAGAAAAAAAGCGAGGCCCAAACACCCGAGGTTGAAAATCTGGACTCCATTCGGGGAGCGCGAATCCTTCTGGCAGAAGACAGCCTTGGTGTGGACCCTGAAAAATCCTTTTTGCGCTTTGCCCGAGAGATCGCCTACACCCATCAGGAAAAATGGGATGGCTCCGGCTACCCCCAGGGATTGAAAGAAGAAGAGATCCCTCTATCAGGAAGAATCATGGCTATCGCCGATGTGTACGATGGCCCTCATCAGCAAACGTGTGTACAAACCCCCACTGACTCACCTTGCCACAATAAGAATCATTGAGCATGGACGAGGAAAACATTTCGACCCCGACATGGTCGATGCGTTCCTCACAGTCAAAGAAGGGTTCCGCAAAATAGCTCTGGAATTTGTCGAAGATGATGAAGAACGAGCCACTTTAGAATCCAACGAAGAATAGCACTTCCTCCGTTCGACACCCCTTTTCTGACCAAAAAATTATTTTAGAGCCGTCTCTCAACACCGCTCAACCACAAAACCCTTGTTTTTTCAGGGGATAAAAAATTAATCTTGCACTAAAGTTCCTCAACTTCCTGCCGATAAGACTTATAAGGATAACTCTATTTGAAAGGAATCACATTATGACACCTGTCAGTTCAGGTTCAGGAGTGAGTGCGCAATTCCAAACCGCAGCCCTCAAAACAGCCAATGATGTCCAAAAAAAGGAAGGCGAAGCCGCCGTTTCTCTCATTAAGTCCGCTGTAGAAAATACAGATCACTCTATACCTTCAAATACCGGTAACAACGTAGACATCACAGCCTAGCCAGGCCACGCCCGGTAGAAACGGGTCATAGTTTCTATTGGCTGGCAAAAGTTTTTCGCGGCCTGACAAGTCATTGTCAGTTACCTCCGGCGGTTAGCCGGAGCTTTGCAATAATTTCATCCCGCTTATCGTTCGATAAGCGGGATGTTTTGTTTTGCACTATATACGGAATCAATTCCTTCAGCCCGACGACATAATCTCCAAACGCTCCTTTTAGTATCGCCCGGGTAAATACGATAACGGGAATGAAGCAGACCGAACCGATCATTTTTTCCAGGGCATTGACATGCTTGCGGTTTTCCCACAAGGGGTTATATAGAGTATTCCCTCCCGGTCTGACCTGCCATTCCCGGTCCGCTTCCCTGCCAAACACTTTTCCCTCTTCGGTTTTGACGGTAATGACAAACACTCCATAGGCTGAAACCACCACATGGTTCACATCCATCATCCCCCGCTCGGCGGAAACCACCACATTGGACAAGACAGTATAGTCCGCCCCCAACCGGTCGAGCTGATCTTTCACAACTTTCGCATTACCCGCTAACCGATGCTGACGTTGCCGGACGAGCACCACAGTAACGATGACGACCACAGCTATAAAAAGTTCAAACCCGTAGGCAGAGAAAAAAGAAGCCATTAAACAGAACCGTTAAACGTTAAGGGGTCAAAAGTTGAAAGGATTTCGCGGCTCAAAATTGCTGGGTGCAGAACCTGTCTCCGGTTTCTCTTCTACTGCGACCGGTTGCAGTTTCATGCCGGAAGCATCTGGAAAAAATTTGGGAGATTCGATTGCATCCTCAATTTTTCCGCGCTCTGCCCGAAACCGTTTTAAATGCGTGAGAGTCACGGCTCCCCGTTCGGGAATATTGCGCAAGACCGATTCCGCCGACCTGCGCCCGAATACGGTAATATCCAGCAGTGAATTTCCCATAAGACGGTTTTTGCCATGCAATCCGCCGGTCACTTCTCCACAGGCCCAAAGCCCGGCGACATCGGTCCGGCATTCTGAATCCACACGAATGCCACCGTTCTGATAATGCAACGTGGGATAAATCAGAATCGGTTTTTTCGCCGGGTCAATATTATAACGCTCAAACCGATGGATCAGCCCCGGGAACTGGCGGGCCAGTGTTCCCGCCCCTTTTTTCAAATCGATCATCGGGGTATCGAGCCACACTCCTACCTTGCCATGCGGAGTTTTCACACCTCTGCCTTCCACAGTTTCTTTGATGATGGCTCCCGCCAGCACATCGCGATAGGCCATCTCGTCGATAAAATGCACTCCTTCAGCGTTGACCACCTGAGCTCCTATCGAGCGGATGGCTTCCGTCACCAACTGTCCTGCCAGGGCTTCCGGGTAGCAGGCCCCGGAAGGGTGATACTGGTAACTGTCCAGATGCATGAGGCGGCACCCCTGCCGATAGGCCAACACCAAGCCATCACCGGTCGCTCCCACATGATTACTGGTGGGAAACCCTTGCAAACGCAATTGTCCGCTCCCGCCGGTAGCCAGAATCACCGCCCGGGCCGAAACACAGACCATTTTCCCGGCATTGCGGTCAAACAGGATGGCGCCCGTCACCCGGCCTTTGCCGTCATCGACCAGTTCCATCGCCGCATGTTCTTCCAGTATATGAGTGCCACTCAAACGCACCGCGTCTTTCAACACGCGCATGATCTCCAGCCCGGTATAATCCCGGCAAGCCAGAACACGCGGCACCGAAGTTCCACCGCCACCGCGCAGGCTGAAGCGCCCGTCCTCATTGAGGTCAAACAGGCAACCGAGTTGACTGAGCCAGCGTATGCTTTCAGGGCCTTGTTCACAAAGAATCCGTAACAGGTCCGGGTCATTATCACCGTGTCCGCCGACCAGGGCATCGGCAAAATGCCGTCGTGGCGAATCGTCATCACCGAGTGCAGACTGAATGCCACCCTCGGCCATCACCGTGTTGGAGTCGCCCAGCCTGAGTTTGGTAGCCAGATGAACGGACAGGCCGGAACCTTCCAGCGTCAAGGCCGCAGTCGCCCCGGCTCCGCCGCCGCCGATGATCAACACATCGGTTTCAATTTCAGCTTTGGGTATATAGTCCGGCGCAAGCGGGCTGTCTCCTTCTAAAAGTTGCGCCAGTTCCAGTGGAAATTTCTGCGTCCCGGCGTTGGGGCCCACCGCCACTTCGCGTTCCTGGCCCAGATAATCCGGGTGATATTTTTTGAGTATGGCATCATTTTCATCCGGCATGGGTGCAGGCTGATTGAGTCGGGTCGCACGCGAGGCTTCGAGTTTTTCCAGAGATTCTTTGGCCCATTGCATCATGATTCAACCCTCCCTGATGCACGGAATTTTTGCGCCCTTTTTAATCTGAGCGCAGGGTCTTCTACCAGAAGGTATTGCCACTCGGGTTCGGCCTCTGTTTTCGCGACGGCAAGGTTCCGGCTCATGCCTAAAGAGCGGCGTACCCAGAGCCCCATATTATGCGGTTTGACTTTATCTTCGCAGACAAACCGGCACAATCCGCAATGGATGCAGGTAGTAAAATCTTCCGCCACAGCCGAAAACTCGCCTTTTTGCATGCGTAAAACTGAATCCATCACCGGAATCGACATCGGACAGGCAGTGGTGCAACTCCCGCATTTTGTGCATCGGTTAAGAGTGGGAAACGCCGATTGCAAAGTGGAAAGCTCCGGGTTGGCCGCCGGTGCCACAGCAATATCTTCTGCAACCGGGCAGGGGAAAATTTCCATGCCGTCTTCGACCGGTTTCATGCAGGCCAGTTCTGTCCCGCCTTGTCGGCCATCGGAATAACGCAGGGTGACGGTGCAGGCCCCGCAGACCCCTCCGGCACACCCGGTCTTGACACTTTCGGCCATTCCGGCGGCCCAAAGGGCGTGCACAATGGTTTCTCCGGCCTGCGCCGAGATCGTTTTTCCTGAAATTTTTATTTCCACCATTTTTTCTGTCATAAGCGAAGTTGAGAGATGAGTCCAGATTATGTTAAATTACCCCCAGTTAATAATATTTTTTTGCATGGGGAACGAATATGTCCGGTCATTCCAAGTGGGCCAGTATAAAGCATAAAAAGGGTGCCGCCGATGCTAAACGCGGAAAAATTTTCACCAAGCTCATTAAGGAAATCACCGTGGCCGCACGTATCGGTGGCGGAGACCCCGATGGCAATCCGCGCCTTCGAACTGCCATCATGATCTCCAAAAGCAAAAATATGCCTGTGGACAATATCACCCGCGCCATTAAAAAAGGCACCGGCGAGTTGGAAGGCGTGCACTATGAGGAAGTCACCTATGAAGGATACGGTCCCGGCGGGGCGGCTATCTTTTTGGAAGCGATGACCGACAATAAACAACGTACCGTCAGTGAAATTCGCTCCGCTCTCGGTAAATCTGGTGGCAACCTGGGTGAAACCGGCTGTGTCGGCTGGATGTTCGAGAAAAAAGGGCTCATCGCTGTTAAAACCGAGGCTAAAAGTGAGGACGACCTGATGGAACTGGCTATTGATGCCGGTGCCGATGATATGCAAACCGTTGCAGATCACTATGAGATCACCACTGCTGTTGAAAACTTCGAAACCGTGCGCAAGGCTCTCGAAGGAGCAGGCGTGCCCATGGATACAGCAGAACTCACCCGCATCCCGCAAAACATGGTTACACTGGATGCGAAAAAGGGCAAAACACTGCTCAAACTGATGGATATTCTGGACGATCACGACGACATCCAAAAAGCCTATTCCAATTTCAATATCCCGGATGATGTCATGACCGCTATCATTGAAAACCAATAACCCCCTCAGTCCCCCTTGTCAGGGGGGAATTATATTAAACTTCCCCCTGACAAGGGGGACTGAGGGGGTTGCTTTTTACCCTGAAAAATCTGCCCTATGAAAGTCATGGGAATCGACCCCGGAAGCAACTGCACCGGATTCGGCATCGTTGAAGAAATTAAAAATGACCTGCATGCTGTGCACTGGAGTAGTGTGCGCAATACTCCCAAACATTCTTTTCCTCAACGCATCAAACGCATTTATGATGAACTGGTACTCGCCATGGAGAAATTCCAGCCCGATGTGGTGGCGGTGGAAGACCTGTTCTACGCCACAAATGTAAAAACGGTGATCAAGCTGGCACAAACCCGGGGTGTCATCCTGCTCGCCGCTATCAACTGCGGTATTGAGCTGGCAGAATACAGTCCACTTGAGATCAAACAATCGGTCGTCGGTTATGGACGCGCCGATAAAAATCAGGTACGCGATATGGTCACGGTCCTGCTCAGGCTTAAAGAAAAACCCGAACCCTTTGATGCTTCCGATGCGCTGGCTGTCGCTATCTGCCATGTTCATAACGCCGGACTGCAACAAAAAATCAAACTCGCACAAAAATGATCGCTCGCCTTAAAGGACAGCTGACTTACAAGTCTCCCGAATACACCATCGTCGATGTCAATGGCGTGGGCTATCAGGTTTTCACACCGCTATCGACCTATTACGCCCTGCCCGGATTGGGGCAAACGGTTTCACTTCGAGTGCATACCCGTGTGCGGGAAGACGAACTCAAACTTTTTGGTTTTTTGACCCAAGAAGAACAAACCATTTTTCAAAAACTCATCACCATCAATAAGGTTGGCCCCAAGCTGGCTCTGGGCATCCTGTCCGGCATGTCGCTGACAGATTTTATTTCTGCGGTGATGAATAATGATGCCGCGAAACTGAGCACCATCCCCGGTGTCGGCAAAAAAACCGCCGAACGCCTGGCTATGGAAATGAAAGACAAGCTCGCAGACCTGACCATCGATATGGAACACAGCCCCGATTCCGCAGCCACAGAAGGGTTTTATGACGATGCGCTCTCGGCTCTCGTCAACCTGGGCTATAAAAAACCGGAGGCGGAAAAAGCCTTAAAAGCAATTTACAATCAGAAGGGCAAAGATGCCAGCCTCGAAGACCTCATTAAAGAAAGTTTGAATATTTTATAATGGACGAAGACAGACTCATAAATTCAGAACTCGATGGCGAAGAAGTTCAGTACGACAACCGCCTCAGGCCCAGCCAACTGGACGACTATGTAGGGCAGGAAAAGATCAAGGAAAACCTGAACATCTTCATAGCCGCCGCAAAAATGCGCGAGGAGTCTCTCGACCACGTGTTGTTTTACGGTCCGCCCGGCCTGGGTAAAACCACGTTGGCCAATATCATCGCCGGTGAAATGGGCGCGAACATCAAGAGCACATCAGGCCCCGTCATCGAAAAGACCGGCGACTTGGCGGCACTCCTCACCAACCTGAAAAAAGGCGATGTCCTGTTCATCGACGAGATTCACCGGCTTTCCAACGTGATCGAAGAAATTCTCTACTCGGCAATGGAAGACTATAAACTCGATATCATGATCGGACAAGGGCCAAGCGCCCGCTCGATCAAGCTGGAACTGCCGCCCTTCACGCTGGTTGGGGCCACGACAAGAGCGGGGCTGCTCACCTCGCCTTTGCGCGACCGCTTCGGGGTGGTGCATCGACTCGACTATTATAACGAGAAGGAGTTGGAAACTATTCTCACCCGCTCGGCCGGCATTCTTGAAATCGCCATCGTCCCCGAAGGGGCCAACGAAATTGCCCGACGCTCACGCGGCACGCCAAGAATTGCCAACCGGCTTTTAAGACGCGTGCGCGACTATGCCCAGGTGAAAGCCGATGGCATCATTACGCGCGAGGTTGCGGGCAGTGCTCTCGAAATGATGGAAGTGGACGCTAAAGGGCTCGACAAAATGGACCACAAACTTCTATTGGCAATGATAGAAAAATATTCCGGTGGACCGGTAGGCATCGAGAGTCTGGCGGCATCCATCAGTGAAGAAAAAGATACCATCGAAGATGTACTGGAACCCTACCTCATCCAGACTGGGTTCATCCAGCGCACCCCTCGGGGCCGGGTCGCCACGCCGCTGGCCTACAAACATTTCAACAAACTGCCACCGGGTAAAAATGACCAGGAGAACCTGTTTTAGCTCGCATATTGCATGAGTGGTTTTTAAATCACCCCAGCCCCTCTTTGTAAAAGAGGGGTCCATGAAAGCTCCCCCTTCCACGAAGGGGGTTGGGGGGATTTGCCTGGCGTGTATTTTACGATGTTCAACTTTTTACTCATGCAATGCTCGAGTCAGGGAGTTAAGACGATCTGGCATATTTCCTGAATAGTTTTTTCCGGCAGGCTGTCATAAAGAGGAAGACACAGCACCGTTTTGGCGACCCGTTCTGCCACCGGCAAGACGGCTTGGGGCTGAAATATGAAAACCGTATTCAGGGAAGGATAAAAATATCTTTGAGGAAAAATATTATTGCTTTCAAGGCGCGCTTTAATTTTCAATAAAATGTCTTCGCTTTCAAACAATACCGGGAAATAACTGTAGTTGTACTCTGCGGAATCATATTTTTGAAAAACCAAAAAACCGCAGTCAGACAAAAGATTTCTGTAAAGCAGATATTTTTCGCGGCGGTTTGACCGAACCTGATCCAGGTATTTCAGGTTTGCCAGTCCCAGCCCTGCACTCACTTCCGTCATCTTGGCATTCATCCCAGCATCGACAATTTCTTTTTCCGAATCAAACCCGAAAAAACGCATTCGCCTCACACGTTCTGCCAGGGCATCATCATTCGTCACACAAGCACCCCCTTCGGCAGTATTAAAAAGTTTGGTCGCGTGAAAACTAAGAGCAGATATATCTCCATGGTTCAATACCGACGCACCCTGAAAATCTGTGGCCATGGCGTGGGCCGCATCACAAACAACTTTCAACCCATTTTGGGTAGCAAGGGTTTGTATCCGGGTTATATCGCAGGGAGAACTGAAAACATGAACAGGAAGGATGGCGCTGGTCCGGTCAGAAATTTTCTCTTCAATTTGTCCAGGGTCCAGATTCCAGGTTTCGGAATCAATATCAACAAACACCGGGCGACAGCGTTCCCACGAAATGATATTTGCGGTTGCTATGAAAGTAAAAGGTGTGGTGATCACCTCACCCATCAGATTCAAAGCCCGAAGAGAAAGTTGCAAGGCGCAAGTACCATTGGCGACACAAACAACATTTTTTACTCCGAGATAATCGCATAATTCCTTCTCCAGCTGCTGAACAAGCGGACCGTTATGGGTCATGATTCCCGTTTTCCAAATGCTTTCAAGATATTTAACAACATCCTCTATAGGTGCCAGGGATGGGCGGGTAACAGGTATGGAACGGTTCATCAAGAGCCTTCCTTTCGTATGGCATCCATCAGCTCCGCCTGCCTCAGCAGAGAATCCCAATGATCCATCCAGTTTTTCTCATTTCTAATAGTGCTGGCAAAAAATCGGGACATGTTTAAATACTGGTTGTCGGCGGGAAGAGAAATGCTTGTCCTATTATCCTGTTGTTCCAAACGGACAGGAGGCGAAAACCCCGGAGGTGCGGTGAAAGCTCTTTCAATCACGAGCTTGCCTTGGGTTCCCAGCAATTCATAGTGGCATTGGTAATAAAAATCGAACCCAAAGGAAATTTGGGCTACCTGGCCTTTGGAATTTTTTAACATCGCATCACCATAAACATCAATGCCTGTTTTTTTATCATATTTAAGTGCTGCCCCGAGGAGTGTCAAGTCGTTCCCCAGGAATAGCCGTGCAGCTTTCACCCCATAAGCCCCTGCATCCAGAAGGGCTCCGCCTCCCAAAACAGGATTGTAACGAAAATTGGTTTCAGCCAGCGGAGGGAACCCAAACGTACTGCGAAACAAGTGAATATCACCCATTTCACCGTTGGATATCTGGTCCATCACCCATGCGTGCTGTGAATGGTGTGGGAAAAGGAAGTTTTCAATTATCAAACAATTTTTTTTTCGGGCTAAATCTACCAGGCTTCTGGCCGATGCAAAACTTTCCGCAAACGATTTTTCGACAAGAATATGTTTGCCGGCCTCGAGGGTTTTTTTTACCCACTCTTCATGAAGACCTGTTGGAAGAGGAATATAAATAGCTTCTATATCTTCCCGGGACAAGAGAAATTCATAGCCAACAAGAGCTTCACAACCAAAATGAGTGGCGAATTTTTCTGCCTTTGCTTGGGTTCGACTTGCTACCGCGACTAAAGCAACTTCATCGCAGTCGATAAAAGCCGGAATCATTGCACGCCAGGCGATATCCGCGCAACCCATAACCCCTATTCGTAAGGGAATCACCATCAACAGGATCTCTTTAAGCCACCCGCCGGTTTTTGCGGTGGAACGGTTAACAATTCAGATTCATTGCATGAATCGCAGCAACGATAACAGGCACCGGCCCTCTACATTTATATAGTTATTATATTTCACGAATTCCTTGATCTGGCTCAGTGTCATCCAGATAAAATTATCGGGAACTTCCTGAGAAAATTCATCACCCACTTCTACGATCAGACATTTGTTGGACTCCTGAAAGAAACGTCCACCTTCTTCTGATTGCAGGGTGGAGGAACGAATCTGGTCTGGAGACACATTTAAAATATAATCAAGAAATGCCGGGCGCTCTTGAGGGGTATCCGATTCATAACTATCTGTAATGCATTGTACCGTTGGAGCCATTTCAATAATATCAAAGTTTCCGGGCTCTACTTTTGCCTGGAGCAGAAAATGAAGAATTCCGTTTATACTTTTTACTATATAGGCAATCAAACCTGTTTTTTGCGGTTGGACCAACGGCTGGGTCCAATGAGTCACTTCACGGTTGTCCGCCTGCACAGCCACAGCGATGATCGAAAAATATTTTTCTTTTTCATGAACGATCTGGGTCGGTGTTATATGCCAGTTTTTGACAAATTTTAGAGGAATCCGTTCTACCCGTAACTCATAACGGACTTTCAATTCCGTAAACCAGCTGATAATTTCATCGGAGTCATGCAGGGCTCCCTCGCAACCCACTGCCGAGGCAATGACTCTGGAATGAAAACCAATATCATCCCCAGTGTTAGCCTGGCTTTGGAGGAAGGAAGTCAGTGCATTTTTATTTTTTAATTCAGGGGCCGCAAAAGAAATACATGAAAGAACGCTACGAGCATCCATGTTGACCGTATTGTCCTTTTCCATCAGTTTATGGATTTGCCCCAGGGTCAACCAGCAATAATCGTCCAGCACTTTCACTTCACAGGTGGTTTCAATGATGATGTTGCGGTTTCTCTTGAAAAGGAAACGCGCTCCCTGTTCTGATTGCAGAGAATCTACCCGAATGGTTGAACTCGATTTGTTTAAAAAATACTCAAGATAAGGCGGAGTACTTCCCTTGTGCACCAATGTATAATTACTTCGGGTTGCCTGCACCGTTGGCCCCAACTGCACAAAGCCGATATTCCCCGGCTCCATTTTTGCCTGCATCAGGAAATGCAGAACGCCATCGAACTTTTTTGCCAAAATCCCCAGAATGCCTATTTCCGGCTGGTTGATAATGGGTTGCGACCACTGATTTAAAGGGCCTGCATTGGTTTCTACCCAGAGTCCTTCGATGGAAAAAAACTTTCCACTGGCATGTCTCAAGTTACCGGTAGAAGGTTCGAATGACCAGGACTCCAACTGCCGGAAAGGTATTTCTTCAATGTAAAAACGATGTGCTTTTCTACGAGCATCAAACCACTCCGAAAATCGGGAGACATCCATAAATGGATTCTGCTCGGAAAGGGCGGAAATCAGGAATTCGAGTTCTTTGGAATTATTATAAGGTCTCAATCTTTTGGATTTCTGATTTGTCGATCGTGGGTGGGTCGGGTTCAATGGACAGAGTTTCCTTTATCACGAACTGAGGCTGTCGGTTGATATTCATATAGGTTCGACCGACATATTCGCCCAGCAACCCCAGGCCCATTAATTGAATCCCGCCCAGAATAGTTACTGCCAGGATGATGGATGTCCAACCTTCTTGCGAAGAATATCCGAACCCTAATTTTATAATCACTAACCCGATGCTGAAAATACCGGCTAAAACGGAAATTGCAAGGCCAAGAATTACAGCTATCCGTAGTGGCAAAATTGAAAAGGTGGTGCAAAAATTAAACAGTATCTTCATGGATGGAAGGATTCCATGTCCTCCCGTGCTGACCGTTCTGGGGTGATGGGTGATCATGACCCTGTGGATGGATGAGGTCATCTGAAATATCAAGCCATCAATATAGGGGTACGGCCCAGCATATTTTACGATTCCATCAACGATTTCCTTGTGAAGAATCTTGTAAGAAGAGATTTGCAGATAAGCCGGTTTGTTCAAAATCAACTGAGCCAACTTGCTCACCAACCAACTGCCCATATTCTTGACCAGCGATTGTTTCTTAACCGGAAAATTCCCATACACAACGTCATATCCTTTTTCAATTTCTGTACGAAGTTGTGTAATATCTTCGGGTGCATGTTGAAGGTCATCATCCATAATCACTACATAGGAATAACTTACAAAATTCAAACCCGCCATCAAGGCGTTATCGTAACCAAAGTTCCGCCGCAAAGAAATTGCTTTAACATGCGAATCGAAGGTTGCAATGGTTTTTATTTTTTCCCATGAATTGTCTGATGAACCATCGTTGACAAGAATGATCTCATAAGGGTCATCAAAGGTTTCCAAAACCGATGTCAATCTTCTGTGAAGCTCAAGAGCAATGCCTTCACTATTGTAAACAGGAATAACCACAGAAAGGCCTGCAGGCGCTTGGTTCATGACCCCTGCCTCACAAGGTTTGGGCTTTCCTTAATGATCCTGTTATGCCATGAAAGGTTGGCGGAAAACTTGTCGGTCAAATAGGTCTGCCAGCGTTTTATTTCAGAATTGGAGAAATGTTGGGTCTGCCAGTAGGGATTGGAATACTCGTCTGCGAAAGTCCAGTCATAATCCTTCATTGTATTAGGGTCATAATGACTCGTTCCCGGGTAGGGAGAAAGAATCGTGACACCAAATACATCCGGCTCAATTTCCTCAACCAACTTCTCGGTCAACCGTATGTCGGCCTCGGTTTCATTTGGCATTCCCAGAAAGAAAAAACCTCGTCTCTCCAGCCCCAGCTCCCTGCCCCAGCGAAAAACATTCTTCACATTTTTAACGGACAATCCTTTTTTCATGTCGTTAAGAATCCTTTGGCTACCGCTTTCCACACCAACATTTATGAGCTGGCAACCGGCTGCCTTCATGATCCTCAGCATTTCTTTATCAGCAAAAGAGGCGTGAACATTTGCGTCCCAGGGAAGATTGAAGTTTCTTTTAATTTTTTCCTCACAAAATGCCATGACTTTCTCAATGGATGTATTCCAGGTTGCATCGGCAAACTTGAAATAGTCCAGGTTGAGTTCTTTTGTCACCGATTCGAGTTCATCCAACAGGTGTTCCGGGTTTCTCTCACTAAGCGGATTTTCATTTCTATTGTATACACCGGTTACGATTCGCTCTGCGCAAAATGAACAACGAAAAGGACAAACTCTCACACTTTGAAAGCTGGTTATCCTTTTCCCAATCTGCTGTTCACATAAATCAACGGTTCTGATATTACGAATAAGAACTCTATCGGGAAAAACTTCATTCAAGCCATCAAATCTTTCACCCTGAACCAAGGGCGCGTTTTCCCCAAGAAGAATTTTTAAAAACGCCTCCTCCCCTTCCCCCACAATCACCTGATCTACGGCATCTTCTTCCAGGCAATCCTCAGGCACAGCGCTGGGGTGAAACCCTCCAAACACAGTTCTGACACCAGGATTTATTTTCTTGATAGACCGGGCTAAATGCAATGCGGGTTTGAATACGGGGGAGGTGCAGGAAAACCCAACAAAGTCCGAAGTGCTGGCACCTTCAATAATGGTGGAGTCATCATCGAAATTCCCCTGATAAAACTTCAGTTCCAGTTCACCGGGAAATTGTCTTTTCAAATGGGCTCCGATGTAGGCCAGGCCCAGAGCTTCCCATATATTGAAATATTTGGGTTGGATCAGGGTGACTTTCATAATTATACGGATACCCGTCTAAGAACATAAATTTATGAGATAAACTTATTGCTATTTTAGCGCTAAATTGCTTTACCTGCAAAAATCATTATTAATTTTTTATGAATCATTGAAATATCGCTTGGTGAGCGATAGAAAAAATGCTCATGATCGGTCGGAGAAAAGTAACGGTCGAACGTGACGGCTTTAAGGGTTCTTGTTTTTTTAAACCTGCTGTACAATTGGCCTATGTCCTGACGGTTTGGAGATAGAAGAACCCCCATGCACACTCGTTCATCTCAGTAGAAATTATTTTTCTATATGTTGAAACCTCAAAAAACCCAAAACTCCATCGTCCCTCACCTGATTGTCGTTTTTATTTTTCTTTCGACGATATTTGTTTTTAGCGGAGCGCTGAAAAATTCCTTCTTAAATTGGGATGACGATTTCCAGACCTACGAGAATACTGCGAATCGCAATATCAGTTCGCAAAGTCTCTTTAAGATGTTGATTGCTCTTCATCCGGTACTTCGCATTTGGCAACCCCTTCCCCGTTTGTCCTATTCGCTGGATTACCAGTTATACGGGTTGGCGCCATGGGGGTACCATTTGACCAATATTCTTATACACGCAGCAAACGCCTGTCTCGTATTTGGTGTTTTTTATCTCCTGGTTGCATCAAGCAGGCCGAAGCTGGCGGCAAAACCTGTTTTGTATTTTTCCGGCACCTTGATGGCCCTTATTTTTGCAATCCACCCACTGCGAGTGGAGCCTGTTTCCTGGGTCTCTTCCCGGGATGAGTTGCTTTGTGCCTTGTTTTTTCTGGCGGCTCTTTTGACCTATATCCTTTATGGAAGAAGTTCAGCAACCATCAGGAGGTATTCATTATTGTCAGTCGCCTGGCTGTTTTTTCTCTTCGCGCTCATGTCTAAAGCGATGGCAATATCCCTTCCAATTGTACTTTTGCTTCTGGACGCATTCCCTTTCAACCGTATTCGTAACCTCCGGACATTTTCCTCCTGCATTGTAGAAAAAATCCCCTTCTTTGTTTTATCGGGATTCTCAGGAATAATAACTCTGACAACAAGAAGTTCCGGCAACCTCCCCCAATCCATTCTGGAATTAAATATTTTCACTTCCCTTTGGGAAGGTTTTCAAGCTTTGCTCTTCCATCAAAAGGCGCTGGAAACTCAGACCATAGGTTTTGCCCAAAGAGCCGTGCTGTCCGTGCAGAATATCTGGTTCTATGTTGAAAAAACCCTTTGGCCCAAAGAATTACTCCCCTATTACTCCATGCCGGAAAACCTGACCCTGTCATCAGGAACTTTTTGGTTTTCACTAGCATTCACTTTTATTATCACAGCAATCTGCATCAGACAGTTTAAACGCGGCAACCCATTATGGGCCCTGATCTGGGGCTATTATATTGTCACTATTTTCCCCGTATTGGGCTTTGTCTATTCCGGGTACCGCGGGCCTTCATCGGACCGATATACTTATATATCGACGCTTAGTTTTTATTTTTTGATCGGGCTGGCAGTATTATGGCTTTGGGAAAACAAGTTCAGCCCCTTGAGAACCCGGCTTTATAAAATCGGACTATTTGTTTCCAGTTTCATTTTGGTTTGCACACTGACAATCTTAACTTTTCAGCAGATTAAAATCTGGAAGGACGGAGAAAGTTTCTGGTTTTATTTGCTTGAGCACCAACCCCGGAATACTTTAGTTTTGACTTCTCTGGGAAACCACTACTGGGAAAAAGGGCAAACCGAAAATGCGATGTTAAATTATCAGAAAGCCCTGCACATCAATCCCGACCTGTACACGACCCGAAACGACCTGGGCCTGCTTTATTCTTCTTTGCAACCCAAAAAGGCGGAGCGGGAATTCAAAGCGGTTCTGGAACAGGCCCCTGAATATCACCCCGCTTATAACAATCTCGGCCTGCTTTATATGGCTCAGGGAAAAATGGAACTGGCCGAACAAAGCTTCCTCGAAACCCTCAGAATCAAACCTGGATACGCAAGAGGTCACAACAACCTCGGGTTGATTTACTTGAAAAAAAAATTACTCAACAAAGCTGAGAAGGAGTTTTTCTCCGCTTTGGAAAACCAACCTGACTTTGCTGATGCACATAATAATCTGGGATTAATCTATATGGCTCGGGGTAAAAAGAAAGAAGCTGAAAATAAATTTGAAGAAGCTCTGGCATTGAATCCAAACTTCAAAGCTGCTTTTGGAAACTTATTAAAACTGCATGAAAAATATAAAATGTAAAACGGAGTGACCGTGAAAGACAGACCCGTTACAGCAGTTTTTAAGAATGTCCTCATTTTTTGGCTTGATTGAAGACACGCCAAAAAAACTTCTGCATTGCCGACCAGGATCGCTCGTCCGCCTGTTTGTTATATTCCAAGGCTCCGATATCAAATTTTTTCCTGAATTCGTCCGCTTGTTTGTTGGTGAAGCTGTGCTTGACTCCAGCCATATTCATATAGGTGAAATCCACATTACCCGCCATCATCTGACTGGAAAAAGAACCCACGGTTTCGGGTTTCAGAAAAGGGTCCTGAGAACCATTGATGACCAGAACGGATGCCTTCATGTTTGTGATCGCCGGCTCCAAAGGCAACGCACTGTGAAAAGCAACGACTCCAGCCAAATCAGCACCGCCTCTTGCCATGCGAATGGACACCGCGCCCCCGAAGCAAAACCCGATGGCTCCTATGCGTTTCGCATCTACGGTCTTATGGGACTGCAAAATTTCCCGAGCTTTGTTGAACCGGGCTTTGGAAGTTTCCCAGTCCTTGAAAGCGGCATTCATAAATTCGCCCGCTTTTTTCGGGTGGTCCGCTATTTTTCCGTCGCCATACATATCTATGGCTAAAGCGGTATATCCGATTTGTGCCAGCATACGGGCGCGGTCCCGGGCATGTTCGTTATACCCCCACCATTCATGGACCACAAGAACCCCTGGACGTTTTCCTTTAATCGTGTCGTCATAAGCGATATAGCCTTTTAACGAGGTTCCGTTCTGGGTGTAATCGATTTCCTGCGTTTGAATTTCCGCATGAGCCACGCCAGCGAAACCGAGAATTGACAAAAACACCAATTGAAGAAAGGCTTTCATACTTTTAACTCCTAAGGTTTGCGAATTTCTGAATTTTACCGGGATTTATGTGGAAGGGAAAGCAAAAACCTGTCTCCTAGAAAGAGACAGGGTCAAAGCTGAAGTTTTGGCATGCGATTTGCTTTATCTAATAAAAAAAGGAAATAGCGTCAAAATTCAGACTAAGGAGGAGCTATGAAAAGCTTGACGGTCGATCAAATTTTAACCCAGATGTTCAGAGACACCGCCAACCGTGTGGGTTGGAATGTGTACCGCAAAGACAAACGCTGTATCACGATATTGAAACGGGGCAAAGATGAAGCCGCCCACAACTCGAAAAAAATGCACTAAAAACGGAGATTCCCATGAATGAGACCGCGACTTTGATACAAACGACAGCACTTTCACCCGAGGACCGGAAAAACTGGAAGGCAGACATTGCCGAAGGCATCGACCTTCTTTCCAAGCAGGAAAGACTGGTGATGGCCCTGCACTACCATGAAGAACTTACGCTGGCGGAAATTTCTCAAGTGCTGGAAATCTCCAAAAAGAAAGTAAAAAAAATCCGCGATGCCACCCTGCAAAAACTGCTCAACCGGTAAACCAACAGACCGGCGAGAAAGAGTATTTACTCTTGATGGTTGAATAATTTTTTAATTTTGTCCTGCAATGTTTGAAAACTCACCGGTTTCACAATATAGTCCGTCACGCCGGCTCGCAATGCCTCGATGACTTTAGCTTTTTCATTTTCCGCAGAGACCATCAAAAACAGGGCCTTGCCAAGAAGGCCTTCATTTTTAGCCGTCCAATAAAACTCCAACCCATCCATATCAGGCATACGCCAGTCCGATATGATCAAACCAAACTCACCCAATTTGAGTTTATCCAGGGCCGCCTTGCCATTTTCAGCCAGAACCAGGTTTGAGAAACCCATCTGACCTAAAAACCGTGCGATGATGGTCCTTGAAGCCTCATCGTCCTCAACAACCAGGGTTTTAATGGCCCTTTGTTTATCATCAGTCATGACATCCCACCATTGCAAACATATCGGATTTAAGATAAAATTATTTTTACACCAATCTTCCCTATAATCCAACTAAAAAATCCTAGGGCTTTGGAAATCGTTCCCACCTGGAAGCAGTAAAAAGCTATTACTAGCAGGTTGCCACCGGCGGCTCGCCGGGTTAGCTCTCTATGACCGTGCCGGGTTTGTTGCGGAGTAAAACCCATTCATTGAGCTTGCTGACTTCGCCGGGTTTTAAAGTGTCGAGAAGGGAGTTGGGGTCGGAATGGTCTTCGTCGTTGACCACAATGCAATAGTTTCTTTCCATATAGGCCGCAACATGGGCCTTGAACTGCGGGAACCGGGAAAACATTTCACAAAATATTTCCGCATGATATTCTCGCTTGGGGTTTTTGGGATCAAACCTGTAGAGTTTGATGTCCAGCTTCTTTTTAAAATCGGCTTTGATTAAAAGACCCATGGTAAGATACTCCGGTTGCCCTATTTTACAGGAAATTCGGTAAACGACCAAACCAAAGCGTGCTTTATTTTATCGCCCACAAGCCATTGCTAGTTGAGTCCAGCGTCACGCTGGTGTCTAGCGGTTGGATATCTCTATGAAAAAAGAAAACAAAACCGGCCAAGTTCAAAACCTGCTGGAATTTATTGACCGGTCTCCCACGCCCTTCCATGCTGTGCATGAGATGGCCTGCACCCTTTCCGGCAAGGGCTTTAATGAGTTGCAAGAGACCCAGGCCTGGAATCTCAGCCCCCACGGCAGGTACTTCCTCACTCGCAACGACTCATCCCTGATCGCATTTGTGGTGGGGTCCGATATCAGCGAAGGATTCAAAATCATCGGCGCGCACACAGACAGCCCCAACCTCAGGTTGAAACCTCATGCGGGTTATGCCAAAAGCGGTTATCTGCAACTGGGTGTGGAGGTATATGGAGGAGTACTTCTTTCTACCTGGACAGACCGGGATTTATCGCTCGCAGGACGAGTTATTTTAGCTGGAAAGAAAAAGCCTGTTTCCAAATTGGTCCGCTTTGAGCAAGCTTTGTTGCGCATTCCACAGTTGGCGATTCATCTGAACCGCGACGTCAATAAAAAAGGGCTGCTCCTCAACGCGCAAAACCATTTGCCACCCATTTTTTCGTTGCAACAAAAATCTACTCCCGATGAGATGCTTAAAAAAATGATCGCCCGTGAACTGAAATGCAAGCAGGCCGATATCCTGGGGCTGGAGTTATCTCTATATGACACGCAACCGGGCACACTTGCAGGACCAGAAGGAGAATTTATTTTTTCCGGTCGACTGGATAATCTTGCCAGTTGCCACTGCGCCACGCAGGCATTAGCAGAATCCACGAAAAAGGACCGGGCAACAAGGGTGATCGCGTTTTACGATCATGAAGAAGTCGGCAGTGAAACCGCGCAAGGCGCAAGCTCGCCTTTCCTGAAAGATGTATTGGAGCGAATCACCATGAATGAAAAAAGGGAGGTTTTTTTAAGAGCCCTGGCCAAATCATTTTTCATATCCGCCGATATGGCCCACGCCGTCCACCCGAATTATTCCGACAAACATGATGCCCAGCATATGCCTATCATCAATGGCGGGCCGGTGATCAAAAGCAACGCCGGGCAACGCTACGCCACGGATGCGGTATCAAGCGCCTGGTTTGAATCGTTATGCAAAAAAGCCGGAGTGCCGGTGCAAAAGTTTGTCGTGCGCTCTGACCTCGGGTGCGGAAGCACCATTGGCCCTGTCACTGCCGCCAATCTTGGAATCCGCACTGTGGATGTGGGAAACCCCATGCTGTCGATGCATTCCATCCGTGAAATGGCAGGAACAAAAGACCATGCATCCCTGACGCGCGTATTCAAAGAGTTTTTCACCACCCCGTCAGCATAATA
>CAZEBI010000036.1:0-19569 GCA_964510355.1 uncultured Nitrospina sp.
TCAGGAAAGTGGCCTGATGCAAAAAGGTTTTGTTGCCAAGATGGCTCCGCAAGGCAAGAGCTTTGACAAAGTTCGTCTGGCAGAAATTGCCCGGGAAGCGGGATGTGCTTATGTTGCGGTCTTGACAGTCAGCAAGCCCAGTCGGGTTGAGCAGGTGATCAAGAATGCTGTGCTTGTAGCGCGCGAAATAGGCCCGACGTTTGTTCAGCTTTACACACCCTGTATTCTTGAAATCGGGAAACAGAGCATGGAAGGTCTGGATGAAATGAAAGATGCTGAAACCATTGGTGGCCGGTTCGTCCAGAAGGAATATATTACCGACGAAGCGAAAAAGTTTCTCGATGTTATTAAAGAAGAAACCAAGGCTAGAAAAAAAGCGGCTAAAGAAAAAAAACAGGTTAACGCGGGTTAACGCTTAAGATATAGGAGTAGAAAAACTATGAGCAGGATGAATATCCGAATTTCCGGTTTAGGGGGGCAGGGTGCGGTGACGGCCGCGCATCTTCTGGCCATGGCGGCAAACAGAGATAAGAAGTTTTCAATTTCAAATCCGTTCTTTGGGGCTGAAAAGCGCGGGGCTCCTGCTGAAAGTTATTGCAGGATAGGAACTGAACGCATCTATGATCGCGGTGAACTGGTATTTCCCGATGTCATCATGGTGTTTCACCCTCAGGTTATTACCATGCAGAAAAGTTATACCGCGCCCTTTTATTCAGGCATCCGGGAAAACGGCTTGATCATCATCAATACCAGCGCCGACCTTCTCTCTAAGGAAGATCATACAAGGCTGAAAGACCTCAATGTTGCGTTGCTCAATCATGATGCGACCAAATTGGCTCTGGAAATCGGTAAAACCGAGCTTTCCACCAATATGGCGATGATCGGGGCTTGTATGGGAATCACCAATATTGTAAGCCTTGATTCTATGAAGGGCGCTCTTCAGGACCGCTTCGGAAAAAGATATGTGGCGTCTGGTGGTACTGCAACTCTTGATGAGGCGATCAAAAAGAAATATGCCAAAAAAGAGCAGCTCTTGCAGGCTAATATGGACACCATTATCGAAGGCCATAAAATAGCTACCGAGTGGGCCAAGACGCAGGACTTGCAATTAGTGGAAGTCTTATAGACTTAATATCCGTCGGTTATGTGTTTTAATCTTTTTAAACTGAGGAGAACTTTCGAGTGTATAACGTTGCTTGGGTAGATAACGAAAAGTGTATTGCGCAAAAAGGTTGCCGACTGTGTATTATGTACTGTCCTGAAGCGGACACCATTATGCTCGATGAGACCACTGGAAAGGCTATAGTGATCGAGCCTCGTTGCAAGGGTTGTGACCTTTGTAAGGTGGTTTGCAGTACTCATAATGCTATCTCGATGTTCCCGGTAGACCCGACTACGGGTCAGGTTATTATGGGCGGTAAAGAAGGAGAAGCCGCCGCATTGGGTCAGGCTTACGCCGGCTAAACGGCATATGTTGAACCCATGGCCCTAACGGGCCATGGGTTTTTTTTTGCCCGCTTGGTGCGGGATGTTTTTTTTTAGAACCTGGGCCTGCTTTACTCATCTAACCCAACTGAGGGAACTAAATTTAACTCTGCTGAGGAACTAACGGATGGTTGATACTTTTCAGAAAGAAGTGCAGTGCTGTCTTTGCCCAGAGACTTTTGAACCCGTCATTGAACCTGAAGAGGGGCAAAATGCCTATCCGGTATATTGCTCTGCATGTGTTCAGTGCCTGGTAGTGGTCCGCTCCAATCCCGTACGGGTTGCCCTGCGTGAAGTGTTGGGGTTAAAAGGGGAGGCCCTGGCTTTAGCCTTTCAAAGTGTTTTGGCACCCTGTTCGTGCGGAGGCGAGTTCAGTCATGACGCAGGACGACGATGTGCCAAATGCCTCTATAAGATTGAGCGGGAAACCCGAAAAATCAGTAATTTCAAGAGTAAACAAGCGGATTTTTCCTGTCCCTGGAACATGGATGAACTGAAAAAGCTGGAAGGGAAATTTTTCGAGCATATTTTCCAAAAAGTGGAATCTAAAGAGGAAAGCCTGCAACAGTTGATCGAAAAATTCGAGTCGGGGCAGATGGATGCGGGAACCTATATGGAAGAACTGGATTCCCTGCGCTTTAGAGAATCGACGCAGGTTTCCATCATCCAGGCCTGGGCGATGATTCTCGGGTCAGAAGTGGTTTTTCGCGCCGCCGAAGAACATGGTCTGGTTGAACGCTATGGTTCGAGAATTCTGGTCAGCATTGCCAGCGCCATGGAAATCAGTGAAGGCCGAGCCGTCCTCTCCACATTGGCTCTCGAAATCAAAAACTGGGATGGTGCCATCGAACAAGAACTGAACACCTTCATAGCCAAAATCGGCGGCGGCTTCTAACTGCTAGGCGCAGGGCCAGCGTGCAATAACTTTCTCTGGTGAGCGAAGGATTATCTCGGCATAATCAAGTCTTTGCCCAGCCTCCTCCCACGGGAATGCTTTAATGATTCCCCCCTGATAAGGGGGGCTAGGGGGGTTGGTTTTTACTCTGTATAGCGTCGGATCACCTGGTTTACAGAGTTTAGGTAGGAGCCACCAAAAAGGTTGAGGTGGTTTAAAAGGTGGTACAGGTTGTACAGGTCTTTTCTCTCCTCATATCCCGGATTCAGCGGGAAAGCTTCGTGATAATCATCGTAAAACCTTTGCGGCAGTCGGCCAAATAATTCGGTCATGGCCAGATCGGCTTCGCGCAAGCCAAAATAAACCGCCGGATCAAAAATACAAGGGGTCTGATCCCGGTCCGGGAAATAATTTCCCGACCATAGGTCGCCGTGCAATAAGGCCGGTTTTTCTCCTGAAACGTCCAGATAATTTTCGAGTCGGTCGCAGAGTTTGTCGAGGTTTTTGTCGGTGGAGGCGGGGAGCTTGCCGGATTGACGTGCCAGTTCCTGCTGGAACCGCAAGCGATGGTTGCGGAAAAAATCCAGTCCGTTGGCGGTGGGAGTATTTATTTGCTGGGTTGAGCCGATATAATTGTTGTGGTCGAGACCGAAGCTGTTTTGGCTGGTCCTGTGAAGTCCCGCCAGTGACCGGGCAAAGTGAACAGGGAAATCAGACCCTGGCGAAGACTCTTCAAGGTACTCAAGAATTAAAAAAGAATCTTTCCATGCCAATGGTTTGGGGGTTTTCGGACCCTGCTTTGCTTGTGCGAGAAGTTTAAGCCCTCGGGCTTCGGCACTAAAGAAGTCCTTGGGAGGACGGGGGTTGTATTTGAGAAAAACCCGCTCGCCATTGCTCAGTTGTAAGGTGGAGGTCTGGTTGATGCATCCGCCCCCGGTTGGAGTGGAGGATTGTACTGTTACCTCTCGTCCGAAAACAGGTTGCAAAAGTTTGCTGATTTCTTCATTCATGTTTTGTCGGCAAGCTGGGTTTTTAAATGATCCAATACTTTTGGGCAGGTGCGCGCGACCATTTGGTAGACGTTCTCAAACCCCTGGTCGCCGCCATAATACGGGTCGGGCACTTCGAGGTCGCCATTGTTCTCAGGATCAAAAGAGCGAAACAAAAATAATTTATCGTCTGTCCCAGGCGGCATTTCTTGCAGAATACTCAGGTTGCTGTGGTCCATAGCCAGCACCAGATCCATGCGCTTGAAATCTGCGGCCTGAAACTGTCGCCCCCGGCTATTGAGCTGAATGCCGTGTGACCGGGCCGTTTGTTGCATTCGGGCATCAGGCGGGCTTCCTACATGCCAGTGGCTGGTTCCGGCAGAGCTTATAATAATGCGGTTTCCCAGTCCTTCCTTTTTGACCAGGGCTTCAAAAACCCCTTGGGCAAGCGGGGAACGGCAAATATTTCCGAGACATACAAAACAGACTTCAACGGTTGAGTTCATTTATTGATTTACCGGGCGATTGCGTTTAAGATATGCTCCTTTACGAAGACATTTCTACCATAATAAAGAATTTCTCTATACTCATTCAACCTCAACTTTAGTCCTGCGGGGAAACTGTGATACCACGATATACATTGCCTGAGATGGCGGCCATTTGGGAGCCGGAAAATAAATTTAAGATATGGTTAAAAATAGAAGTCCTGGCTTGTGAGGCTCTGACAAAAAAAGGGGAAATCCCGAAATCCGCATTGAAAGATATTCAGGAAAAATCCTGTTTCGATGTGGACCGCATCGACGAAATTGAACGGGAAGTCAAACACGATGTGATCGCGTTTTTGACCTGCGTTGCGGAAAATGTCGGGGAATCGGCGCGGTATATGCACATGGGCATGACGTCTTCCGATGTTTTAGATACGGCGCTGGCGGTGCAGATGAAACAATCTGCAACCCTGATCTTAAAGGAACTCAAAGCCTTAAAAGATGTTCTGGAAAACCAAGCCAAGAAACATAAACTCACTCCCACTATAGGGCGGTCTCATGGCATTCATGCGGAGCCGTTGACGTTTGGCTTGAAAATTGCCAATTGGTATACAGAGGTCAAACGTAATATAGAAAGGCTCAAACGAGCCCGGCAAACTATAGCTTACGGGCAGATATCCGGTGCGGTGGGCACCTTTGCCTGCATCGACCCGGATGTTGAAGAATACGTCTGCGCTAAATTGGGGTTGAAACCGGCCCCGGTTTCGAGCCAGGTGATTCAGCGCGACCGCCATGCGGAATTCTTTTCCGTCCTGGCTATTATTGCCGGGACGATAGATAAAATCGCCACTGAAATTCGCCACCTGCAAAGAACGGAAGTTTTGGAGGCGGAGGAATTTTTCTCCAAAGGCCAAAAAGGGTCATCGGCAATGCCGCATAAACGCAACCCGATAGTTTCTGAGCAGATGTCGGGTCTGGCCCGCGTGGTGCGGGCAAATGCTTTTGCGGCGATGGAAAATATTCCGCTTTGGCACGAACGCGATATCAGCCATTCTTCTGTAGAGCGGGTGATTGGCCCCGACAGCACGATTTTGATCCATTATATGTTGAGGAAAATGACAAAGTTGATGGACGGTTTGATCATTTACCCGGATAACATGATGCGTAACCTGGAAAAAACAGGGGGCCTGATTTATTCGCAAAGTGTTCTGCTCGCCCTGGTGCGTAAGGGCATTACCCGGGAAGAAGCTTATAAGCTGGTGCAGAAAAATGCCATGCAAAGCTGGACGACGGGAAAAGATTTTTTGAAGCTTTTGAAAAAGGATAAGGACATCAAAAAACTCTTGTCGGTTGCAGAGATTGATAAGACGTTTAAATTAAAAACACAGTTTAGAAACATAGATCGTATCTTTAAACGGGTCTTTAAAAAGTAAAGGATAATCATGGAGCGTCTGGAAAAAATGTATGAAGGTAAGGCCAAAATTATTTACGCCACGTCGGACCCCGACTTGGTGATTCAGTATTTCAAGGACGATGCTTCGGCTTTCGATGGCAAAAAAAAAGGCACCATTGTTGATAAGGGTGTGATGAACAACCATATCTCAAGCCGAATTTTTCAGTTCCTGGAAAACGAAGGAGTCAAAACCCATTTTGTTGAAACTCTCAACGACCGGGAAATGCTGGTGAAAAAGCTGGATATCATTCCTGTAGAGGTTGTATTGCGTAATATCGCGGCCGGGAGCCTGAGCAAAAGGCTTGGTATTGAAGAGGGCACGGTATTACCCAATGCAATTCTGGAGTTTTTTTATAAAAGTGATCCGTTGGGCGACCCGATGATCAACGAATGCCATATCGAAACTTTTGGCTGGGCGACGATACCGGAAATGGAAATTTTAAAATCTCAGGGTTTGAAAATCAATACCCTCATGATGGAATTCTTTAAAGCCCGGAACATTCGCCTGGTGGATTTCAAGGTGGAGTTTGGCCGGCATAACGGCGAGGTTCTTCTTGGCGATGAGATCAGCCCGGATGGATGCCGATTGTGGAATTGGGAGACCAATGAGAAAATGGATAAAGACCGGTTCCGCTTTAACCTGGGAAGTGTAGAAGAAAAATACCAGGAAGTGTACGACTCAATCTGCAACTAACCACCAGCGTGACGCTGGACCCAGCTAGCAATAAGTTGTTTGGCTAGCGTTCGCTTGGCACAATCAAGAAGCCCTTGTCCCATTCCCTCTCACGGGGGTGGGGCAGGGGCTAAATTTCCTTGCACTCCATTTTTTCAAGGGGCTGGGCCTGGCATTCTATAGACTCGGTCATGCCGTTTGCGACTTTAGCACAGGCTGTGCTCATGCCCGTCATGATGGTGTCTTGCTTTTCCATGCCCGTTACCTTCTGGCAAACAATCTGATCTTTGTATTTGATACAGATTTCGCATTCATATTTGTTGCCGGTCCAAAGAAGATCAATGGAAACGCTGGCAACAAAAGCGAGAAAAACCAGAGTGATGACAGCCCCTTTATTCATATTTTTTCTGTGGGGATTTCAGGTTACGGGTTGGGCAATATTTGCTTCCCGACCGATGAAATAATGTTGTCGATAAAAGACAAGTTCTTGCAACGACTCCCGGATATCTGTGAGGGCCATATGGTCATTACTCTTTTTCGGGAATTTGGGGCCATCTGGATACCAGCGGTTTACCAGTTCTTTGATGGAGGTCACATCAACACTTCTATAATGCAAATAATCATGCAAATCACGCATATATTTGGAAAGAAATTTCCGGTCCTGGTTGATGGAGTTTCCACATAAAGGAGATGTGATTTTTGGGCAGTATTTTTTGATAAAGTCCAGAGTCCTTTTTTCGGCCTCCTTTTGATCGATCAAGGATTGACGAACCCGCTTGACTAGCCCCGATGCATTGTGGTGCTTTGTGTTCCATTCATCCATTTTATCCAGGATCTCATCCCTTTGATGAATAGCGATACAGGGCCCTTCTTCAAGGACATTCAACTCGCTGTCGGTAACCAGTGTGGCGATTTCAAGGATGACTTCTTTTTCCACATCCAGGCCGGTCATTTCCAGGTCCATCCAAACCAGATTGTCTTTTGATTTTCGAGCCATAAATTTTAGTTTTCTTTTGTCAGGGTCGGAAAGTTTTATTGTTTATATTTACATCGGGCCTGCATGGACCAAAAAATAGCTCCAGCATTCAGCGGAAATTATGGTTTTGGCCTGTCCTGTGGACAGGCTCTTTTTCCGTTTGCGGGCGCGAATTCAGGGCCAATTGTATCTTAAATTCATGGAAATATGAACCCTTCTTTAGGCAAGTGCCTGAATATCTCAGGTTTTTGCGGAAATTACCGAATAAATAGCGACCCTCATTAGATGTTCTTCAAACAGGTTGGGTTTTAAATAATGATTGGAGAAAAACAAAAGGGGCACAGGCGGGTTTGCGAACCGCCTACGCCCCTAAAGTGGAGAAGGTGGGGGGAAAAATCCGGTCTTGGCACCGAACCCGTTCCCCTCGAAAGGAGAAGAAAAGTACAATACCGATTGTATAGAACCAGTATTAAAGAAGCATTAATCGGGTATTAAAATTTTTTAATGTCCAGCGTGCAATGGCTTTGTTTGGTGGACAAAGAGCTGTCTCGAATGATCCCCTGTCAAGAAGGCCTTTGCATAACCCCCGAGATCCTTCGGCAAGCTCAGGATGACACCCCAAAAGCCCCGCAGTCGTCATGCTGAGGCTCTCGAAGCATCTCGCCTCTCCGTTTTTCGACTGACGCAAAGCGCTCTCTCATGAGGGGCACTGTTTCAGTGACGGCTTGGAGGGGTGTGGATTTTTTTAAAGAGGATCTTTATTTATTTAGCAGGCTATCCAGGTCCAGGACGGTGTTCAAATACGTGTCTTGAACTCTTTTGAGGTTTTTTTCCAGCCAGAGGTCGGCAAAATTTGGTGGGAAGCGGGCGAATCCTTTTATTTGGTTGATGGCCAGGCGGCAATCCCGATACCAGGAGATATTTTTGTTAGCCTTGAAAATTTTCATGGCTTCTTTAAATTCCCCAATGGCCAAATCGGGTTCCTCGTTACCAAAATATGCAAATGCCAGCCCAACTCGCCCCAGGGCTTCTCCGGGTTTTAATGGGGTCGTTTTTTTAAATGCTTCGACGGCCTGGGAATATTTCTGTAATCCGGCCAGGGAATTAGCCAGATGAAACCAGGAGTCATAGTGATCGGGGTTGGATTTTGTAAGTGCTTTGGCGATTTTCGCGGCTTCACCCAGTTTTCCCATGCGTGAATTCGTATTGACAAGTTTAAGTTTGGTGTAAAGGACAATATTGGGAGGCGGGTTGGCAGCAAGGGTTTTTTGCCAGTATTGAACGGAATCTTCAAAAAATTCTTCCTTATCCAGACTTTGTGCTTTTTGAAGAAAGCCCTTATAACTTTCCTCAGACAGGGCCAGAGCAGGCACTAAAAAGAGGGAAACCAGCAGGGTGAAAGCGGTTTTTATTTTAAACGTCATTGTGGGTGCTCAAAGTCTGAGGCTCCTCCTGCAAAAATAGCGGTTCCCCGGTTAACAGGGGGAGTAAGGATTTCTTGAAGGCGCGAATAAAATGCTCCTGATTATTCATGATTTTTTCTACATCCTCAAATCGTAGATAAAAAATATTTGCGGCGGTGCCTTGGTGTGTGTGCAGGACGGCTTTCTGGCATTCCATATTGGCATCAGAGAATACTTTGGCTTCCCTCATGAATGTGCCCGGCAAGTTGTGTGTGGATAATTTAACAGACCGCCCGATGGTTTTCATTTTCAATTTGACCTCATTGAAAGGCTGTTTTATTGAAGCGTTGCCAATCGCTCGGCCTTTGAATATAGAGGCCAGCGGTTCCTTGTTGATAAAGATACGGCGCAGATCTTCCTGAACACGTTGCTGGATAAAAAAGAAATCTCCGTAGTCAATGGGTTTGCCCGTAGAGTCGATAACTTTAAAGACATCAAAAACCTTGTCTCGCAAGGTCTGTATATTGGCTTCAACGATATCCAACTGGTTGAACGCCAAAACTGCGGAAACCTTGTGCAAAAACCCCCCGACATCCCGAGTGCAGACGATCAAGTCAGAAGGTTGCCCCGGTTTAAAAAGCATTTCTGCCATGAAAGGTTCCTGCGACTGGGTGAAATCATGATAGATTTCCAACTGCGATTGCAGTTCCCGGGGAAGGCGAACCATCTTCAGAAACTCCAGTTTAATATGATTGGGAACACTTTGCCGACGCTTGTGATGAAGGGTGTATTGGTAAAACAGTTTCAATTGCTCGATCTGCGAGGAGGATAGATCCATTTTGGTTCCACCGCGATCTGCGTGGGTGAGCAGAACCAGCATCTTGAGCCTTTCCTTGTCATGGTTGACCAGATCGAGCACCATGTCGTAGGTGTCATCGGCTTCCGGGTCGAGAAGCATCAGGTCGTACATGGTCAAATGTTTTTCCACTAAAAAAGAAACATCATCCACTCTTTTGGGTTTATCGCCATAACCCAGGTTATTCAAAATCTGCGGGATCATTTTAGCGCCGACCAACTCTTCGTTCTGGTCGCCAACTTTTGCCCCTTTTCCGATATCGTGGAGTAAGACGGCAAGTTTCAGAGCTGTTTTGTCTCTTTGCGAATGATACAGTTCGGAAAGGAAGGGGTCGGCGGTATCACGAAATTCCAATCCATTTAAAACATCCAGAGCAGAAAGCACATGGATGTCTGTTGGAAATTTATGCACATAAATATCCTGCAATATGCCTTTTAAGTTATTAAATTCGGGAATAAAATAGTCCCCCAATATTCCGAATTCATGGAGCAGGCGAATGGCCTTTGAAAAATATTTCCCTCGGATAATGCGCTTGAAGCAATTCTGGATTTCCAGCTTGGATTTTTCATCCATGAAAAGAGGGTACGTCTGATCAACATGTTGTTCGATGGCGCGTATCACTTCGTAGGATAAATAATAATTTCTTTCCGCGACCCAGATAAAAACCCTGAATAGCCATAAAGGTTCCTGGCTGAACAGGTTTTCAGGGTTTTGCTCAAAATAAATTTGATTCTGCATGTTGAGGGCAAAGAATTCTGAAAGGCATTTCTTTTTTTTCGTGTTCGCCGCCATGCTCTCCCAGTAAAGGTTGCGGCTAAACTGTTTTAGCGGCTGAACAGCCTCGAAAAAATATTTCTGGAAAAAGGTTTTGACATCAAACCCCATAGACAGGGCAATCTTTTCCCGGACTTCATAGCTCATGGAATCCCGGTGTGAGCCCTTCTGGACGGTGTGCAGAAATAATCGAACCCGAGACAAGAAATGGAGCCCGTTTTGCATGCTCTTATAAGCCAGTGGACTCAGTAGGTTTTTTGCGAATAATTCATTGAGCAGTTCAAACTGGTTGGTGGTCTTCAGGTTTTGCAGAAACCGTATGGACACCAATGCCCAGTAAAGGCGGCGCATTTCCTCTTTAATGTTTGGTTCCTGCTGAAAGACAGTGTTCTGAACTTCATAACATCCTTCATGAGTCAAACAATGTTTTTGGATGTCATCGCGATAAAGCAAACTGATCGTTTTAATAGAACTTTTGAACTTGCTGTAAACCAGAGAGTTGCCGGCTACAAAACGATGTTCCAAAAGAGCCATGAATTCGGAAACCTTGTCGGGGTTCAGGTCTTTTTCAAATGTTTCGTTTTCGGTGTAGCAGGCATTGCTGGAGGCCGGAAAAATATCCTGAAAGATGAACAGGTACTCAAAATGCCGGATGATTTCATCAGTGGTTTTTTTATCGCTCTCGCTAAGCGCAGATTGTGAAACGATTTGGATATCCACATCCGAACGGAAATACATTTCTTCCCGGCCATACCCGCCACGGGCAACAATGGCAATGGGGACCGATTGTGTTGTCCACTCCTGATCATTCTGGTGGTTGAAGTACCAGACAGCGGAATAAAAACTGGCCTGCACGAGAGTATCTACCAATGCAGTTTGTTTGAGCAACAACAAGTGGCAGTTGTCGGAGTCGGCGCATTCTTTTTGTAACAGGTCGGTTTCTTCCTGCACTAATTCAATGGCCCGGTCTTTAAAGCCTAGATAAAATTTCTGCGGATCGATTTCAACATTGGAGTGTCCTGCTTGATGAAGCGCAACTATTTTTTGTTGAAGTTGTTGCCGGTATGTTGCAACAAGTTTGCGGTTGGATTGATATAAATCACTCATGCGGGAGCGCCAAACTCAAAAATTATTGAACCCGATCCATAGGCCAGGTTGCTTCTGCCCATCAAAGCCGCTCCAGAATAAACCTAAAACACCAAAAATTCAAGAACTTACCACCCACTAGGCGTGGGGCCGGTGTGCCATCGCTTTGTTTGGCGAATAAAGAGTTGTCTCGGCGCAATCAAGCGTTTGCCCAGTTGCTTCCCCTTGTCAGGGAGACCTTTGCATAAGTCGTCTTTGCGAGCGAAGCGAAGCAATCCAGAAAAACTCTGGATCGCCACGCCGCTTTGCGGCTCGCGAAGACGACGGGTTTGATTTGTCATACTGAAGCTCTCGAAGCACCCAGCCGCCCCGTTTTATAGACTTATGCAAAGCACTCCTTGTCAGGGGAAAATCATTAAAGTATTGCGCTTGAGGGCTTGGCCTGCTTGACGGGTAATGCAGTGCCGGCCCCGCGCCTAGCGGAGGGTGCGGCCCATGAGTTCGGCGAAAGGGCGTAGGTTTTCCATGAGACGGGCAAATTTTTTGGGTTTTAAGGACTGCGGTCCGTCAGAAAAAGCTTTGATCGGATCGGGATGCACCTCGATGATCAGCCCATCGGCACCGGCGGCAATGGATGCGCGGGACATGGATTCAACCATTTCCCAATGTCCGGTTGCGTGGCTGGGGTCTACGATGATGGGCAGATGCGTTTCCTTTTTCAGTACGGGTATGCAACTGATATCGAGAGTGTTTCGGGTTGCGGTTTCAAAGGTGCGGATACCGCGCTCGCAAAGGATCACTTGTTGGTTGCCTTCGGAAAGAATATATTCGGCGGACATGAGAAATTCTTTAATGGTATTCATCATGCCCCGTTTTAAAAGAATGGGTTTGTCGGTTTTCCCCAGTTCTTTTAGCAATGAGAAGTTTTGCATATTCCGGGCTCCGACCTGAATGACATCGGCATATTTTGCGACCAGGTCTATTTCACGCGGGTTCATGACTTCGGTGACAATGGGTAGTCCGGAAACCTCCTTGGCCGCGAGCAGTAGTTTGAGCCCGTCCTCTTCCATTCCCTGAAAGCTATAGGGGGAAGTTCGAGGTTTGTAGGCCCCTCCCCTGAGAAAGTTGGCTCCGGCACTTTTAACCAGATTCGCGGTTGTGCATATCTGTTCCTTGCTTTCCACTGAGCAGGGGCCTGCGATGATGGCTATAGCAGGCCCGCCGATGGCGGCTTTGCCGACCTGGATCACCGAGTTTGTGGATTTCACTTCACGGCTGGCAAGTTTGTAAGGCTTGAGAATGGGGAAGACGCTTTCTACTCCGCCCAGGGTTTCTATGGATTGCAGACGCTCTTTCCCGCGGTCATCGCCCACGGCTCCGATCACTTTGCGTTCTACTCCGGCAATCGCATGCGGGGTGTAGCCCAGTTCGCGGATCGTGTTTTCCACTTTTTCTATTTCTTCCGGGGTTGCACCCGGAGACATTACGATAATCATTGGTGCGCTCGCTTGAAAATGGTTTGTGTTGGCATCAGTATATCATTTACCCCATTAATCCGGGTCCATCGAGTGTGTTCATTCGGACAATTTCCTCAATAGGTCTGCGATAGGCTCTGGGTTTTGGCTCCTCTTTTTTATAGCCCAGAGCCATCATCATTACCGGAATATAATTGGCCTTGAGCTTGACCAGTTTGGAAACCGCTTCGGGATCAAACCCAATCATTGGCGCCGTTCCCCACCCTCGGTTGTGAGCCGCCAGCATCAAAGTCATTGCGATCAGTGAAGCACTGCGGACGGCTTCATCTCTTTGCAGTTGGTCATTGCCGTCATAAAAATCGTTTATCAAAGGAAGAACTTTGTCCTGTATTTCCTGCGGCGTGTTTTTATATATTTCAGGGGCATCCCGATGGGCATCTAATTTTCCGCAGATGATGAGCAATACCGAGCAGGCCCCAACCTGTTCCTGGTCCCACGAGGCTTGCTGGATTTTTTCTCTGATTTCTGTGTCTCTAACTGCGATAAATGTCCAATGTTGCAGGTTAAAAGAGCTTGGGCTCAACACCACTTCCTGCATCAGTTCCTTGAGCTCGGCATCATTAATTTCCTTGCCGGGTTGGTAGGATTTAATAGACTGGCGTTGTTGCACAATTTCTGAAAATTCCATGGTCAATCCTTAGGTTTTATTTTTAAGAGGTATTTATAAGGGAAAACATTTTGCAATAAAAGCATCAGCGGAAAACCGGCCCCCGCCACTGATTAACAGAGGCAGGCATAAAGCGATTGCCAGAAGATGGTATTCAAAACCTTCGCCACCTTGTTTGCCGGACCAGTTCATGAAAAAACCATTGGATGCATGCGACATGATAACAGCGCCTGTCATGATGACCAGAACCCCTGCCGCGCAAAACCGGGTCAGGAACCCGGCTATCAGACCCAATGCTCCCAATGATTCACCCAGGATGACCAGGATGGCAATGATCGTTGGCATCCCCATCTGTTGGGTAAAAAATCCTAATGTCCCCTCAAGTCCATATCCGCCGAACCATCCAAGAAGTTTCTGGGCTCCGTGGGGGAACATAACGATTCCGAGCATCACGCGAATAATAAGATTGTTTATGCTTTCATCTGTCTGAAAAAAAGCTTTCATTATATTTTTCTCATCAAGGGTTTCGGTATAGCGGGTAGTCCACCTGTGCTGGCACTTCAATCATTACCACACGTAAAAGAGAAGCCGCTTGTATGGAAAGATCCCCATTGTGTTCGGCATGAACCAAAGCAAAGTCGCGCTTGTTGATAGGATGCTTGTTTGTCATATCGGACAAAATACCCTGGCCGGAAACGGTCATCAATGCCAGTGTCTTCCCCTGGCTGAGAGCAATTTGCAATTGCCGGTCTTTCTCGATTAAGACATCCTGCATTTTAATTTCGGACTCAAGATGGATCGGCGCACCCTTGCCAATAAGGGTCTTGATAGTAATGCCATCTCGGTATTCGCTGGGGAAATCTTCCTCCTGATACTCATTATAAGTGGGGTCGTGTTGCAATGTTTCGCGTAGATCGGGTTCAAACCAGATTTGAAAGAACTCATTGGATTCTGCCACAGTTTCTTCCTGGTGAGAAATTCCCGACGCGGCCTGAATGACTTGTGCGCCTCCGGCTCGCACGCGACTGCGGTTTTCTAAACTATCGTAGTGTCCGATTTCTCCTTGCAAAACATAACTTATAATTTCAAACCCTTGATGCGGGTGCAAGGCTATTTTCCCATAGCCTTTGGCGCTGGCCCAGGCCCAGTAAAACAGCGGCCCCAGGTTTTTGGGGGCTAAGCCTTCATGTGGAAAAGCGATGGGTTTGATTTCGGTGATGCGACCGCCATCAAACTGGCCCACGCCTTGTGCTTCGGGCGGATAAATTTTAAAATCCAAAACAGTTTCATTTATAATCATGATTTTTTATACCTTTCACCCTAAGTATATAGCAGGGACCGTGCCAAAACCTATGACATCGGCAAGCCCTGTATTTGCAATCAGTTGCAATGGGCGAGGTGTGAGCAGGTCATGACTGTATTTCGTGAATGGCGAAATATAGTCATATGGGTACGAGATTTAGTGGGTGATGCCAGGTGAAGAAAAATAAATATCGCACGCAGTTAGCGCAATTTGCCATCGAACAATGCTAGTCTCAATGGGCGGGATATAATGAATTTTTTAAATAATTGTGATGTTTTATTTCAACTTTGAGGAAGAGGTTCATGTCTAACCCGATTCGCACAACGATTCTTTCCGTAGTTTTTTTGCTGGCTCTAGGAGGGGCAGCTCTTTTATCGGCGCAGGAAAACCTGGGTTCTCTGGCAGACGGGGAAAAGGCATTTTTGCTGGGGAAATACTCTCAAGCCGAGAAAATTTTCAGTGCGATTCTAGCAAAAGAACCGGGCAACTATATTGTGCTCAGAGTCCAGGCCAATACCAAGATAAAGCTGGAAAAATATATTGCAGCAGAAAAACTGTTGGATAAAATTCTTTCCATGCCGGTGTCCACCGGCCGCAATATCCTGATTTTTACCGAAGACAATCCTGAAGGTCTTGCGGCAGAGTTGGTGGACGAAACGGTGATGGCTGTGGACAACTCGAAAAACTCGGACAACTCGGAAAAAAGCGACGAGGCGTTCAGCCAGTTTATAAAAAAGGAAGAGGAGGGGCCCGTTGCGCATTACCGGGTGTTCCTGAAAAAAACCGGAAAAATGCAACTGTTTCTAAAAAGCCGGACCCGGGTCCAGTTTTCCGGGATTCCTGCTGCGACCCGCGAAAAAGTTGAGGCTTTGAAAGCCGATGTGAGGAAAAAATCCATCGCGGTCGGTCAGGCGAAACCGGAAAAAGAACTGGTCGCCATACCGGGCGGATGTTTTCACATGGGAAGCGACCTGGGAGACCCGGATGAACAACCTGTGCACAAAGTTTGTTTGTCGCCGTTTAAGATGGCGAAATATGAAGTGAGGCAAAAATTTTTTCAGACCGTTATGGGTTATAACCCTTCGCAATATGTTGGCGGCGATCTTCCCGTCGATACGGTGTCCTGGGAAGGGGCCCGCGACTATTGCAAAAATCAGGGCTTACGATTGCCGACCGAAGCCGAGTGGGAGTATGCCGCGCGCGCAGGAACCCGGAATGAATATTATTGGGGGCAAAATATGACAGGGGTAGTGGCGAATTTTTGTGACAGTGCTTGTAATCTCAACAACCGCAATCCTGACTTGACCGATGGTTTTAAGAATTCTGCCCCGGTGGGGTCTTTTGCTCCCAATGCTTTTGGACTTTATGATATGGCAGGCAATGTGAGCGAGTGGGTGCAGGATTGGATGGCCATCGACAAAAACTATTATTTGATGAGCCCGGAAAAAGACCCGCGCGGGCCACGACCGGAACTGAACGCCTGTAGCGGAGCCAATTGTGTCGGCTCAATTTCTATCACCTATAAGGTCTTTCGGGGCGGGGCCTGGAACCAGGCCATTTCAGCTATGAGATCGGCCAACCGCAAGGCGACACATTTTCAGCTCAAAGCCGATGGCATGGGTTTCAGGTGCGTCGAGGGCAGATAGCTGAAAATTTTTTTAGACATGTTCATCCGGCCTGTCGAAGGGGATAAAGAGCAACCCCCTCAATCCCCCTTAACAGGGGGAGGGACAGTTCCCCCTGACAAGGGGGGTTAAACAATTGAGCAAAACCCGACATGAAGGCCGAATACTAAATAGTGGCGATTTAAATCGGTTTTGAGCGAAATACCAACAATTTTTCTTCTGTCATTTCCATCATGGTGGGCAGGATTCCCCCAACGCCTAAACCTGAGGCTTTGCGGCCGCCGAACGGCATCCAGTCGACCCGAAACGCGGTGTGGTCGTTGATCATGACGGTTGCCGCGTTGATCCTTCTGGCGGTATCCAAAGCGGTATCTATATTTTGGGTGAACACGGCGGCCTGAAAAGAAAAGTCAGTGCGGTTGGCTCGTTCTATAGCTTGCAACCGATCTTTAAATGAGTAGATAACAACGACCGGTCCGAATATTTCACGGGTGGAAACCTGAGCCTCATCGGAAGGGTTGAGGATGACAGTGGGAGCGTAGCAGGTTGCGCCTATTTTTTTTCCCCCTGTCAGTATTTGGGCACCGTCATTTTTTGCTTCTTGCACCCATTGATCGACACGGTCTACTTCGTTTTCCTGAATCAACGGACCCACTTCTGTTTTTTCGTCAGTGGGGTCGCCCACCACAAGTTTCTCGGCCCTCTCGACCAGTCCTTTTGAAAATGCATCGACAAGGCTCTCGTGCACAAAGACTTTTTGCACGGACACGCAAACTTGTCCTGCATGGTAAAAACCGCCTTTAGCCAATAAGGACAGGGCATCGTCCAGATCCGCATCATGATCTACGATGACCGGGGCCACGCCCCCATGTTCTAAAGCACAGCGAGTGCCTGGGGCCAGCTTGGACCGCAGTTTCCACCCGACTGCTCCCGAGCCAATGAAGGAGAAAAACGCAACACGAGCATCGGTCACCATTTTTTCTGCCAGTGAACTTTCGCAGACAACCATCTGGCACCATTCTTTGGGCAGCCCCGCCTCATACAGGCATTGCACGAGACTTTGGCAGGAAAGTGGGGTTGCGCGCGCGGGCTTTACGATGACCGGGCACCCCACCGCCACTGCCGGGATCACCTGATGGACGATTAAATTGAAAGGGTGGTTGAAAGCGCTGATAGCGGCGACCACACCGATCGGTTCGCGAACTGTCAGGGCCATCCTGTTCATGGAGGATGCGGTCAGGCCCATGGGAATTTCGTGTCCGGTCAGTTGGCTGACAGACTGGGCCGCTTCACGGATGCCCTGAACTGCGCGCGCAAGCTCAATGCGGGAATCGACCAGGGGTTTACCGCCTTCTTCCGCCGCTTGCCGGGCAAACTCCTCGGCTCTGGCCTGAACAAGGTCTGCTGTCTTTTCCAGTATCGCGATGCGCTGATGAGCGGGAAGGGTTTTATCGTGATCGTTGGCTAATTGATAAGCGGTTGCCAGAGCGTTTTCTATTTGATCGGCATCATGCAGATCAATTTCAGTGATCAGATGACCATCATAAGGCGAGTTTACCTTTAAGCGTTTAGTCATGGAGTCTTCCTCAAAATTTAACCCCCCTAGCCCCCCTTATCAGGGGGGAACTGTATCTCCCCCTGGGGGATTGTTGAGGGGGTTGTTTTTTCTGCATCGCCACCGGTGGCTACACCGGGCTTATGAGATGCAATTTATAGAGTTCAATTCGTCAATCAATACCTTTTTGTTTTCCGAATAATCCACAGGAATTTCGATCAAATGGACTCCCTTTCCATTCAGGCATTCGTCGAGAAGCCCGGGCAGTTGGTCTGTCGCTTTAAGGCGGTGTCCCCTGGCACCATAGGCCTCGGCGTATTTAACAAAATCAGGGTTGCCGTAGTCCAAACCAAAATCAGGAAAACCCATTCCCGCCTGCTTCCATTTGATCATTCCATAGGCATCATCGCGCAGGATCATTACTACCAAGTCTAAACCCAATCGGACGGCGGTTTCCATTTCCTGGGAGTTCATCATGAACCCCCCGTCACCGCAGATGGCCATCACTTTTCTATCAGGATGAACGATTTTAGCACCTATCGCCGAAGGCAGACCCGCTCCCATAGTAGCCAGCGCATTATCCAGCAACACGGTGTTAGGCAGGTAGGCTTTATAATTTCTGGCGAACCAGATTTTGTAGACACCGTTATCCAAGGCAATGATTCCATTGCCTGGCATGGCTTTACGGACCTGCGCGACAAGATGTTGAGGGATAACTGGGAAACGCATGTCCTCACTGCCCTCTTTTAAATGCGATTCGATGTCTTTTTTGACTCGCTCGAAATAGCTGAAATCCCAGTGCTCATATTTTTCCAGCTTGTCAGCCAGACGGTCAATACTTCCTGCGATGTCTCCGACAACATCCAATTGCGGGAAATAAACTTCATCGACACTGGAAGAAAAATAATTGATATGCACCACCTTGGCACCTCCTACAGACATGAAAAATGGAGGTTTTTCGATGACATCGTGTCCCACGTTGATGATCAGGTCGGCTCGATCAACGGCGCAGTGCAGGTAGTCCTTACTGGAGAGTGCGGCAGTGCCGAGAAAATGCGGCTGGCCTTCATCCACCACCCCTTTGCCCATCTGTGTGTTGAAGCAGTATATTCCGGTCTTGTTGATTAATTTGGCCAGGGCTTCAGAAATGCGGTTTCTGTTGGCTCCGGCACCAACGAGCAAAAGCGGCAGTTTTGCTGAGCGAATCATTTTTACTGCCTGATCAAGTGCCTTGTCATCAGAAGTGGGTCGGCGGGTGGAAACGGTGTTAAAGGGAACGGCAGAACACTCTTCGGCGGCGATATCCTCGGGCAATTCCAAATGCACCGCACCCGGTCTTTCTTCCCGGGCAAGGCGCATAGCTTCATGAACCAACACAGGTATATTGTTTCCATGCATAATCTGTTTGGTGAATTTGGTGAGCGGTTTCATCATTTCCACAACGTCAATGATCTGGAAACGCCCCTGTTTGCTTTTTTTAATGGGTTTCTGGCCGGATATCATGAGAATAGGCATGGCCCCCAATTGCGCGTAAGCGCCTGCAGTCACAAAATTGGTCACACCGGGGCCCAATGTGGAAAGGCAAACGCCAACTTTTCCGGTAAGCCTTCCATAGGTTGCAGCCATGAACCCGGCGCCCTGCTCGTGGCGGGTTAGAATAAGCTTGATCTTGGAGCCTCTTAGAGATTCCAGAAAATCAAGGTTTTCTTCCCCGGGAATACCAAAAATAAATTCAACCCCTTCTTGTTCAAGGCACCGGACAAAAAGGTCGGACGCTTTCATGGACGAACCTCCATTTTCAGGATCAGGATTTCAGGGAATAGCAGGATAGAATTTACTTCATAATCCTTTTGAGTTCAATGTCGATTA
>CAZEBI010000037.1:0-19296 GCA_964510355.1 uncultured Nitrospina sp.
CCGCGTCTGCTCGTAGCGTGGCCCGGGATTGCCCAGCCCCAAAATCAAGAACACCTTTTATTTTAACCGTCTTCTTTATTCCCGGCAGTATCCGCCGGTTCTGTGGTAGCGGCTTCAGCTTCTTCGCCTTCTATGCCTTCCTCAACTTCTTCGCCTTCAGGTATCTCCTCTTTCACCTTTTCTTCGTGAATAGTCAACACCACATCAGTGGGGAGATTAACAATTGTCACATCTTCTCCCACCACAAGATCGGATACATGAATCACCTGATTGAGTTGCACCTCACCCATGGGAAACTCAATTTTTTCGGGGATATTTCTGGGAGTGCTCTCTATCTCCAGATGGCGAATGATATGGTTGATCATTCCGCCCAGTTTTTCACCTGGGGCAGTACCCACCAGCACAACAGGAACCTTGACCTTGATTTTTTTCGTAACATCCACTTCCAGGAAATCTGCATGCACCCAGCCCGGTCTTATCGGGTGGGTTTGATATTCCTTCAACACCACACTTCTGTTGGATGCAGAGTCTCCTTCAATGCTCAGTTCAATCAAAGCATTGCGTCCATGTTCTTGCAGGAGCTTGATCAATGCCTTGGGATCGACAGCCAGACTGAGGTTGTCTTTCAATCCATACATCACCGCAGGCATGGCTTCCTCGTTTCTAATATCGCGTGTGGCAGATTTGCCGGTTACTTTCCTTAGTTTTGCTGCTAGTGCTGACATTCTATGCTCCAATCCATTTGATAACAGCTATGAGCCACCCTATAAAACCTGTGACGCACAAGCCCGATTTTTTATTCCTTGGTTGAGTCGAATAACGAACTGACCGAGGTTTCTTCGTGAATTCTTAAAATAGCTTCTCCCAGCAATGGCGCAATCGAAAGCACCTTGATCTTCGGGTTTTGCGCCAACCCGTTGCTCAAAGGAATGCTGTCTGTCGTCACCACCGATTTGATCGGGGAATTACTGATACGTTCCAGCGCCGGGCCGGAAAGAACCGCATGAGAACAGCAAGCATGAACCTCGCTTGCCCCGGCTCCCAACAAAGCATCCGTTGCTTCCATGAGGGTTCCCGCAGTATCAATCATGTCATCGACAATAAACGCTACCTTGTCCTTTACGTCACCAATGATATTCATGGCTTTGGCTTCGTTAGGCAGGTCCCGGCGTTTATCGATAATAGCCAGGGAGGTATTCAGCCTTTTGGCATAAGCTCTGGCTCTCTCCACCCCTCCCGCATCAGGCGAAATAACTATCAGGTTTGGTAGCTCAAGCTTGCGGATATGGCCGATCAAAACATTCATGGCGAACAGATGGTCCACGGGGATATTGAAAAACCCTTGAATCTGTCCGGCATGCAGATCGACCGTCAACACCCGGTCCGTTCCTGCTGTTTCCAGTAAATCGGCAACCAGCTTGGAGGTGATTGGCACTCGGGGTTCGCATTTGCGATCCTGGCGTGCGTAACCGTAATAGGGAATCACCGCTGTGATTCTTTTTGCTGACGACCGGCGCAAGGCATCGATCATGATCAGCAATTCCATTAAATTGGTGTTGCCGGGGCAACAAGTGGGCTGAATAACAAAAACATCGCTGCCGCGAACATTTTCTTCGATCCGCACATAAATCTCTTTATCGGAGAAATCACGGATCACCGTTTCCCCCACGGGGATATTGAGGTATTTACAAATATTCTCCGCCAAAAGCGGATTAGCCCGACCTGAAAAAACAAGCATCCGCCCGTTATCGCTGGAATACATACTTTAAGAGAGCCTCTTATTTGTTCGGTAATTTAGCTCCAGGCAACTCGCAGACCCTTATCATAAGGGTTGCTCATGGCCAAAAGCAGTTTTTAGAGATGCCCTCTAAAAAGTTTCTCAATAAAATCTGGCTGGGGCGGGAGGACTCGAACCTCCGAATGCAGGAATCAAAATCCTGTGTCTTAGCCACTTGACGACGCCCCAAAGTATAAAAACTCAATTCGCGTCTTGCATCGAAGCTTTCAGTCCAACTTTTCCAACCTCATCTCTAGTGAACAATCACCCGTGTGAGCAGACAATTCAACAGCTACAAACCGCCAACACCACGGTCAGCAACACAACATTTCCTCAGGATATAACTCAGATAAGCTGACAATGCTTTCAGCTAAAAACAACTTTTTACCCTCAAACCGGGCGTACGCAGTTTTCGCTGTTTCGAGATTGTCAAAAAGGCCAAAGACAGTGGAGCCGCTTCCTGAAAGGAGTGCCCCTTTTGCTCCTAAAGCAAGTATCTGCTTTTTTATCGCAAAAATCTCTGGATACTCTTTAAATACAACAGGTTCCAGGTCATTGGTCCAAGCCGCCCCCAATTGGGCAAACTCCGACTGCATGAGAAAGTTTTTCAAAATGCTAATATTATTTTCATGCTTTGTCAACTTCAATTTTAGATTCGCATACACCCAGGCTGTGGATAGGGCAAACCCCGGGTAAACCATTAAAATATAAAATCTAACGGAATTTTTGACCGGCTCAAGAATTTCCCCCCTGCCTCTTCCTAGAGCGCAGGGGGAAAGAAGGAAAAAAGGCACATCGGAACCCAGTTCAGAAGCTATCGAAATCAGCTCTTCTTGTTTTAAATTCAGGTCCCATAAAAAATTGAGCCCCAACAAAACCCCGGCGGCGTTACCACTGCCCCCTCCCAACCCGGCCCCATGGGGAATATTTTTATGTAACTGAATTTTTGCTCCCTTGCACCGACCGGGAAAACGGTTTTGCAGCAAGCGGGCGGCTTTGATGACCAGGTTTCTTTCATCCGTGGGAATATCTGGCTGGTTGCAAGTCATCTCCAACCCATCTGCACAGCATTCTATTTTGATCTCGTCACACCAGTTCACCATTTGGAACAGGGTTTCGAGTTCATGAAAACCGTCTTCACGCTTGCCGAGCATATGAAGCCCCAGGTTTATTTTGGCAGGTGTTTTAAAAGCAATGTTTGTCATTGTATTTTTGAAACAGGTTCCATGAGTTCAAAGGTGTCTGCGGGTAGCCCCTGATTGATAACGGGGTTTTTATATTTCACTCGAATGGTTTCCTGTTTTTCGGGAAACGATAACGTCACCCGATGAGGAAAATCGTAACCTCCGACTTTGGCGTAGTCCTGCCACTTGACCGAATAGGTGGAGCGCCCTTTTTGGGTCATCTCAAGAGGAAGCAAAGTCAGGGCAGAAAACCGAATCACCACATGTCCTCCACGCTGAATGTCGGTCAACCGCAGAATGTATTGTGTTCGATCCGAGTTCAAGCGCGAACCCAAAATCTTAAGAAACTCAAGTCTGGGGATATAACCGACAAAAATTCGCAGATGCTCACGAAAGTCCAACTGCGTTCCCATTATTTTCTCTGTCAGGGATGCCACCTCCGGTCCGGAATAATACCGGCCTTTTGACGGATCAAAAAATACGGTCCGACCTTCATGATGGGTAAAAACCCCAAGGGTCTGGCCAAACAAACCATAGGTATCCACCCGGATAGACCGGTTATTTTGAATCAACAGGGTTTGGCGAAAAGATTGTTTCAGTTCTCGCCCCAGAAAGGTGGTGCGGGCAAAAGACTTGAGGTTCGTGATTTTTCCGGCTCGATTTTTCAACCGTTTTAAAATATAACCGGTGGTGATGGAATCTTTTAATAAATGTGGAGCTACGGGTTCAACACGAGGCTGGCAACCCGCAACAAGCATCAAAATAAAAACGAGAAGCAAAGGATGGCGGTTTGCCACACGGGGTAACAGGTAGGAGTTCAACGGGGTCTTCTTAATAGCTCTGTTGTAAAAGGTTTCGTGCTTTATCGATTTTGTTTTTAAGCGTTTTGGGGTCCGGCATTTCTCCACCCAGATCGCCCTTTGGATTCACAGTGAGAAACAGGCTGTTTTCCCATGCTCCGCCAGCCTCATCATAATTTTTCAAAGAGAACAGAATATCGCCAAGATGATCATAAAGAACCGGGTCTGGATCAGTATAAATCAAGGCCTTCTGAATCTGCGTCAAGGCTTTTTCCGGCTCGCCTTTTTTGAAATAGATCCAACCTAAACTGTCGAGGAAATAGCCATTATGAGGCTGGGTCGTCAGAGCTTTTTTCAAATGTATCAGAGCTTGATCAAGGTCGCGCCCTTCCAGCGCATACATATACCCCAAAAAATTATGCGCGTTGGAATGCAAAGGGTTCAACTCGATGGCCAGCCTCATGTTTTCCATGGCCTCTTTATAGTCCCCGGCTTTTTCCATCAAGGCTCCCAGCTCAAAATAATAGGAGTCTTTTTTAGGATTCAAGGCCAGAGCCTTGCGTATGTTTTCAATCGCCTTGTCATTTTCATTTCTAGCCATATAGGCCAGTGCCAAGGAGTGATAAAGCCTGTCGCTACCCGGCTTCATTGCAACGGCTTTATTGAGCAGGGTCACGGCCTCTTGTGTCTTTTTCATCAAACTATAAAGCCGGGCCGTATAAAGGAGAATATCCAGGGATTCAGGGTCCAGCTTCCTGAGTTTTTCAAACTCCTCAACAGCTTTGTCCAGACGGCCGTGGGTTTCATAAATCCGTGCCATGAGAACATGCGGGTCCTTGTGGTCGTGCTCGGTCAGAACAAGCTGAAATTCTTCCAACGCCCGCATATATAATGTCTGCTCAAAATAAATCGTCGCGATGCGCATATGAATATTAGGCTGTTTTTCCAGTTCAGAGGGAATGCCTTCAACGCTCCAGAAATGCTTCGGGCCTAAAGAACCCGAAGAGTGCAACTGCGAAACCCGGTCCTTGATATAGCTACTATTGGGCTTCAACTTTAACAATAGGCCATACTCTCTCAACGCCTCAGTTGTTCTGCCCTGGCGCTCGTATACCCAGGCTAAATGTTGTCGGGCTTGCAACAGGTTAGGTTTTAGAGCGATGGCCTTTGCAAGATTTTTCTCGGCCTCCTGCCACTGACCGGCGCGCAAATGGGCCCGGCCCAGGTAAAACCGCACAAGAGGGTTATTGGGTTCTGCCATCGCCCCTTTTTTATACTCTGCCAAAGCGAGGTCAAACTTTTCCAACCCCTCCAACAGAGAACCTTTTAATAACGGTGCCCGGGCATTTTCTGCGGAAATCTGACTGACCCTGTCATAATGCGTGATGGCTTCCTGGGTCTTACCCTGGCTGGCTAAAATATCTCCCAGAATCATTTCAATGTCTTCATTATCAGGAAAACGGGTCAGTGCATCCTGCCCCGCCCGAATCGCCTCATCCAGTTGACCGGTGCGAAGCAATAAGCGGACCCATTTTTCATGGAACCTTTCTGCTTGCGGATCATGCTGGACCACTTCCTTATAATGCTCAGCGGCCTGTTCCAGCTGATAGACCTTTTCCGCCTTCAAGGCCATCAAATAATGGTAATAAGAACGGGGGTCCCGCGTGTCCAGTTTTTGGGAAAGTTGCTTTTTATCTTCAAACGACCGCACGGCATAAGACGAGGACAAATCGGTGCTTGTTGAACCCGGAGGGCCGGCTACTGTCGTGCAACTTGTCAGAAACAGGAGCATCAACAACCCGGCATTCGACGGACTGAATTTCCCATTGACCGCAGAGGTTTTTTGCTCATGGGCCCCGCGTCTAGCGGCGATCCCAAGCTTTGCTTCACAAGCTGTAGCTTTCATCTTCTGGAGTGTCCTAATATATGGATGGAAAATTTTTTCTTTAAAAGCCTATCAGGCAACCGCCTTAAACACAATACTGTTTAACAACGGTTCTCCTGCCCGACTGTTTATTTCCTGCATGATTTTCTTTTTCAGCGGTTCTAAAACCGGCACCCATTCTTTGCCCTCTACCCGGACATGAAGTATCCCCCGGTTCACCTTGCTGATGGTAGAAATTCCTGCGATTTCTTTTCCCACCACCAGATTCCAATGATAGATCAGCCATTCTTTTTGATTTTCCTTGGAAAATATTTCATCGGGAAGAGATTGCAAAAGAACCGATCTTATTCCTGACCAGTTCCTGCTGGTATCTTGTTTTCGCTTGTTGACCATAAAATGCCGGGAAAGGGTTTGACCCACCACCCCATTTTAGCTATCTTAACATTCAAAGGCAAATTGCAATATCTTTCTATCCCTGTGGGGCCTTAAGGGCAGGGGTTGCATATCCTGTCGGCTAAAAGGGCATCTCTGAAAATTGTTTTTGGCCACCGGCGAGCCGCCGAAGGCCGATGACAGGAACTCTTCGGGTCGAGTTGGCCTTTGCTCGTCAGTAAAAGTATTGCCCACCGGGTCCAGCGAGTTCTATCCACCCATTAGCTTTCATGCCCCGAATGGGGTATCACGCGGGTGCCCGAGGCTAAATCATCGACTAATAGAGATATCCTAAAAAAGAGTTCATTTGGCGTTATGAACAAAAATAAAGACATATTGCCCGACTCACGACTGGCCCAATTGGAACAACGGATTTATCAGTTGGAGACCTGCTATAAAATAACCTCCCTTCTCAATTCCGAACTGAACCTCTCCAACCTGCTTGACACGATCATGAATGTTGCCAAAAAAATCATGAATGCCGATGCCTGCAGTTTGCTGCTGGTGGATGAGGAGACGGGTGAACTGGTGTTTCAAATTGCCTTGAGCGATGTGGGTGAAAAAATAAAAACCATTGCCCGACTGAAAATGGGTGAAGGTATTGCTGGAACCGTGGCCGAAACCGGCGACCCCATTATTATCGAAGACGCGTACCAGCACCCAAAATTCAACCCGGCTTTTGACAAAAAAACCGGTTTTCAAACCGGTTCGGTTTTATGTTCGCCCCTCAAGACAAAAGGTGAGATTCTGGGGGTCTGTCAGGTGATTCATGGAAAAAACCAGGGTCGGGTGTTCCAGCAAAGCGACCTGGAACTTTTCCTCCTGCTCTGCGATAGCGCCGCTCTGGCTATTCACAGCGCACGTATGCATCTGGTGCTTATGGAAAACCAGCGTATGGAAAAAGACATGGAGTTCGCGCAATCGGTGCAGGAAAGTTTCCTGCCGACCTCCACTCCGCAACACGCGAATTTTACTTTTGCCGCGCAAACCCACGCGGCCCAGATAGTGGGGGGCGATTATTATGATTTTATTCCTTTTGAAAACGAATTGCTCGGCATTGTACTGGGAGATGTTTCCGGCAAAGGCGTGCCCGCCGCCCTGCAAATGGCCCGGTTGATGAGCGATTTCCGCTATATTTCCCAACTCGACCCGGCACCCGAATCGGTGCTGATCCAGATCAACAGTACGCTCTGCGAAAGATCCTATCGTGGCATGTTCACCACCGCCGTGTTCTGCCTGCTGGATATGAAAAATAAAAAACTACATATTGCCAACGGTGGCCACCTGTCGCTTCTTTTAAAAAGAAAAAACGTGATTAAAGAAATCGGTTCTGCCAGCGGAACTCCTCTGGGAATCCTGCCCAATACGCAATACAGTCAGGAGGAGCACTCCCTGCAAAGTGGCGATGAAATTCTTATTTTTACCGATGGAGTGACCGAACCCAAAAACAAGCAGCAGGAAGAGTTCGGACTGGATCGGCTGAAAAACCTGTTCGTCAACCACAATGGCTCACCGGAAGAGTTTCTGCAAAAACTGCAAGCCGCCATCAAACAATTCACCGGCGATGTCCCGCAATTTGACGACCTGACCGCTCTTGCATTTAAAACCCTCCACTAGGCGTGGGGCCAGCACTGCATTGCCCATAGAGCAAGCGACACCATCAAGCGCAACACTTTAATGATTTCCCCAAGGGGGATAAAGGGGGTTTGTATAAGCCAACAGTTTTATTTGGCAAGCAGAGAGTGTCTTGGCACAAACAAACCCTTGCCCCGTTTTCTCCCATAGAAGTGGGTGGAGGTTCTCTGCTTGACCGTTTCCTGTCACATGAATATAATCTGCGACGGGGTGGAAAATTTTAATACTGAACTATTGGAAAACTATGACAACTTTTGACAAAGAGGAACTGGATGCATTGATCCAGAGCGAGTGGAATTACCTGGAATCCAAAAAAGGCGAATGGAGCCTGCTGGAAGGAAAACAGGATTTGGAAGTGCTGGAACATGTCCTGCGCTGTATCCTGCATCTGGACCTGACGGCACAGAAGCCTCGGGAATTTCAGGAATGCGTCAAGGTGCAAAACCCGGATGGCGGCTGGTCTAAAGAATCCCACACCGATAAAACCTCGATGTGGATCACAACTTTTGTCGGGCTCAAACTCTGCCGGGGCAATATGATTCTTAAAGACCCGGAAATTCAGGCCACCGTTGATAAAACCCTGGAATATATCCTGTCCATGCAGCAAGAAGACGGGCATTGGTCCGACTCTGAGTGGTCGCATCTGGATACGACTTGTTCGGTCACTTGTTTTCTCACCATTTATCAGGTCACCCAGGATAAAAAAACGGATGAACGTATTAATAAGGCCCGTATCAAGGGCTTTGATTTTATCGCGCAATGGCAGAGAGATTCCGGGCTCTGGAAAGATGAAACATTTCATCCTGCAGGCATTGAGACCACCGCACATTTGATGCAGTACACCCTGGTTCCCGCCTACTTCATGGACAAAATCGAGTATGCCGGAAAAATGTGTCTGGATGCCGCCGAGTCGATGACCGCCGCACAAGCTGAAAACGGCAGTTGGGATGACGAAAATACCGATCATACTATGGATGCCTGCCGAAACCTTATGCTGGTTTCAGACACCTTCAAGACCAAGAAAAAATATGCCCCGGTCATTGAAAAAGGTGTGCGCTGGTTGATCGATATCAAAAATAAACAAGGTTGGGGGGATTTCCCGGAGGAACCCAGCAACATCGAACGCACCGCAGATGGGTTGGACACGCTGCTTAAATTTCGCCGTTATGATTCGGGTAAACCCATGTCACATTTCTGGGCCTTTTCCAAATAACCGGCGCCAGCGTGACGCTGGACCCAGCGGGCAATGGCTTTTACTGGCAAGCGAGAAATATAGGCGGCTTAATGAACTCTTGCCAATTCCCTTTTAAGTAAAAAAAACAAATCCCCCCCCCTTCGTCGAAGGGGGAGCTTCAATGGACCCCTCTTTTACAAAGTACCCCTTCGGGGCAAGAGGGCAAGGGAAGAAATATCACAAGGGCTGGGGTGATTTAGAACCTCTCATGCAATATCCGGGTTAGGCCGGTTTTTTTATGGAAGCAATCATATTACTTGCCGGTTACGGCTCTCGCCTGGACAAACAGGATCTGCCTCATAAAGCACTTTTGCCTTTTGGCGAGGAAACACTTCTTTCGCGTCACCTGAAATGTTTGCAGGCTCTGGGTATGCGCAAGAGCCATCTTGTCCTCGGTCATAATGCCCCGGCACTGCAAAGCCATGTGCAGGGCCTCAACCTGGAGATGCCCATACATTGCATCGATAACCCGGTCTATCGCACCACCGGCAATACCTTGTCGATGGTGATGGGGCTCAAACATTGCCAGGATGAAACATTGATTCTCGATGGCGATGTTCTGTATCCGCCCCAGGCCCTGCTCGATTATGTGCAAAAAGCACCCCGCTCTTCATTTGCATTGATACCCGCCGACATCGATAATGCCGAATGCGCCAAAGTATTATTGAATCCTTCAGGAACCATCCATGCTTTCATCACCAAACGGGAATTGACCGATGAGGAAAAATCCGGTTTTGGTTTTGGCGGTGAGGCGATCGGATTTTTTATGTTGCGCCAGGAAGATGTGCCGCGTTTTGTCGCCCTGTATGAAAATAATGAAGCCACCTACCGACCGGTTCTCTGGGAAATCCCGTTCACCGATTTTGCCCGCGACACCCCTTTGCACTCCTGGAATATTACCCAGGACGGTTGTTTCGAAATAGATACCCAGGAAGACTATTTAGCCGCCCTGGAACATTTCCAATCCCACCCGGGCTCATACCAGTTGCCGTAATTCATACGGCCCTTTATAAAATTTTTCCCCGGAACCATGAATATTAAGAGTGATTTGTTCGAGGCCTAAAGGCCCCGAAGGAATTTGTGGGGCATGCTGGACTGAATTTTTTTAGGGGCAGGATCAATAGGAGAAGCTGAACCCCATGTTCAAAACATTCTCTCTCGAATCGACTGACAGCAGGTTGAAATTGGTTTCGACGTGCGACCAATCTACTTTGAATTGAAAGTGATCCAGAAATTTTCGGGACAGGGTAATCCGATAGCTGTGTTTTTTGTCTTCGCGTTCTTCGCCAATGCTTGGGGTTGGGTTTTTGTAGTCGCGCAAACTATAACGATAGCTCATATTGGTCTTGAATTTTAGTGGGAGTGGAAGTTGCACGGTGCCGGAGAAGGCGTGGCCCAAATAATCAAATTGGCTGCCTTGAGTGTCTTCATCGTCTACGCGGTAGCCGAGTTTGGCGTAGCCTTTGCTTTGTAAAAAAAATGCGAAGACATCAAATCCAAAAGAATGATTTGTGGCGTTTCTCGCCCTGTCTGAGATGAATCGCTTGTCCGAGAAAATATAGCTCGTAGAAACAAATACGCTGTCGCCGATGAACCCCCCCCCATTGGGAGCTACCGAATGGGTGGCCATAAAAGCATTGCTACCCAGCAGATTAAAAGAAAAGCTGTAATCCAGCCCTGTCTAGATATCTCCGAAGTCATGGGAGCCACCCAGGGAGCTGGTATGCGATTGAAAATCCAAATCGTTGATCTTATAGTAAAGGGTCTGGGAAAAATCGTAGCTAAAAGAAATTTCAGACTTTGCGCGATCCAGAATTTTATATTGTCCAGAAAAATCAAGAATCGAGGCGTTATCTCTTTCGCCCGTTGTGTTGTCCTGCTCGGATCGCGTGACATTGTCCGAGTATTCCCAGGCTGCATTGACGCTGATCTGCCATGGATTTTTCTGGGGGAGCCTCTGGAACGGGAGGCGCGGGAGCTTTTGCTATGGTTTGATTTGCAATTGTTTTTTTTATCAATGGCGGCAATAAAACTCCGGGCCTGGTTGGCAATATTCGATTCAGCCTTGGTTGCGATGGCTTTGGCAAATGATTGTTTAGCTTGTTGAGATTCTCCCGCTTTCAAATGGCTCAGGCCAATATTGTACTGCGCGAGTTGAGTCAACTTGGAATCCAGCGCCCGCGCTTTTTTAAAGTGTGAAATTGCCTCCGGCTGATTTTTTGCCTCTGTAAGGCCAGGCCCATAAAAAAATGCGCCACCGAGTGACCTGCGTTTTTTTGCAATATCCAATTTAATTGTTTCACCGCTCCATCAAAGGACTTGAGCTTGAAGTGAGCGATACCCAAATTGAGATGTGCGCCCTCATGGGCTGGATCGAGTTTCAGCGTTTTCGTGAATGAGTCCAGCGCTTTTTTGTGCTGATTGAGCTTGCTATGCGTCAGGCCAAGATAGTAATAGGCCTTTGGGTCGGAAGGACTTATCCCAACGGACTCGGTAAACTCTACCAAAGCCTGTTTGTAGTTGGCTTGCAGAAAAAACTGAAGGCCCTTTTTGAGGGGAGCGACGTTGTTTTCCTGGGCAAAACCTGATGTGGAAAAGGTGAGAACGAGCAAGGTCGCCAGAAAATGATGGCAAAAACGTCTTCTTCTGGTTTCGGGGAACTCGCAGGGCATCCAGAACTTTAACAAGTTACCAGTTCGGACTAATCTAGTTAAACTACAGGGTTTTTTGTGGAATGCAATCCCGTGAATAGGGGGGGATAGGCAAATGTGACGAAATTGTGATATTTGCGGTGAAGAGATTGATGCTAAAACAAAAAATTTATTAATTTGCATAAGTAATTATAAAAATGTATGAATAAATAACCATATTAATTTAAATAGATCAATTTAATTTAAATATCTGCTGTGTTATGAAATAAGTTTAAATTTTTTGATCAGTTTTTTGTTAAAAATCCCCCTTTAAATACAAAGGGTTGAATCCTTCTCCACTGAAAATCCCAAAGTTATTCCCTCAATTGGTATCTTTTTTGCTTTTCTAAAGAAGCAAGCATTGAAGACACAACTTTAAAAGGATTAAATTGGGTGAATATCATGCAAGGTATGAATGGAGCTATCGAGTTTTTCGCAGATAAGGTGTTTTTTATGTCCCTCGGGCAAATCGTATTTATGTTTCTCACCTGTTTTCTTTGCCTGCTCTATGGAAAATACAAAACGGGACTGCTCGTCTCCTATTTCTTTGTTTTTTACTGGGGTTTTGTCTCCAACCGTATTTACTGGCTGGAAATATTTGGGGATTCGGGAATGGGGCTCATGATGTATTTTGGCTGTGCCACCACCCTGGCCCTGATGGGAGTCATCAGCTTTTTCCAACCAGACCGCCGCTAGCCAGCGTGACGCTGGACCCAGAGAGCATAATTTTTTTGGCGAGCAACCGTTTTTCTCGGCTTGATGCGGTTCACTCTCTAGCGGGAACGCTTGGACGTACTGCCTGCGTTCACGAGCCGCAAAAAACTTCCCCCCTGACAAGGGGGGATTGAGGGGGGTTGCAACCACCAATTAACCCAGATAAACACAGGTTTAGAAGTGGGACAAAGCTCCCTCTTTGAAACAAAGGGGGTAAATCCAACCCTCCCGTGCTCAACCCATCAACTCATCGTGCCCCGAAGCGGGTCCACCTGTGGTTCATAGATTGTTTTAAACCCTTCCTGACTTTCATCCCATCTAAATATGCGAGTAAAATCTACAACAGAATTTTTACCTGAGAGGAATATCTTGCCTTTATCTTCTTTCAAAGCGGTTTTTTTTGATGTCGGGGGAACCCTCATCCACGTTCATCCGTCAGTCGGGGATGTCTACGCTCGACACGCCCGGCCCTTTGGCTACTCGGGGTCCGTTCAGGATTTGAACGACGGGTTTGGCAGGCAATGGAAAAAAATGGGGGGCATCGAGTCGCTTGGCAATCAAAGCGGTGCCAAGGCCGAAAGAGATTTTTGGTACAAACTGGTTTATGAGGTGTTCCAACCGCTGGGAGGGCTCGACCGATTCGAAGAATACTTCGAGCTCATTTTTGCGGTGTTTCAAGAAAAGTCCAGCTGGCGGATTTATGACGATGTGGTCGCATCGAAGATCCTCGAAACCTTAAAAAAAAGAGGTGTGGTATTGGGGGTGATCTCTAACTGGGATTCGCGGCTGATCGCCACATTAGAAAATATGGGTCTTGCGTCTTATTTTGATTTCATCCTTCCCTCTGCCATGATCGGCTCGGCCAAACCCGATAAAAAAATATTTGCCGAAGCGTTAAGGCTCAGCAAAGTCGCCGCTCATCAAGCCTGCCATATCGGTGATGAAATGCGCACGGATGTGGAGGGAGCCCAACGCGCTGGCATTCATTCTATCTTGTTGGATCGGGACAATCGCTTTGCTGGCGTGGAAACAAACAAGGTCACTTCATTTTTGCAACTGGTCTAACCGGCGGGCCGCCGGAGGTCGTGATATTTCACCCAAGCTCTCGTGCCCGGAATGGGTGATTATGCCTTATAGCCTTTTATGCCATCGAGCTTGGTATTTTTAAAGCTGGCGTCTTTGGTGATCGCCGAGGTCAGGTCGGCTTTGGAGAGATCGGCGCCATGAAAAGAAACGGCCTGGAAATCGCCCTCTCTTAAATCACAACCGACCAGAGACGCGAAACTCATGCTGGCCTTTTTGCATTTTGCCCGCACCAGTTTTGCCCCGTCCATTTTAGCCCGACTGAACGAAGCATTTTCCAGAATGGTGAGACAAAGATCGGCTTCTTTTAAATTGGCCTCACTAAAATCGGCGTTTGTTAAATCGGATTTACGGAAATTGCATTTGGCTAAAAATGATTTGCCGAATTTGGCTTTTCTCAGCGAACAATTGCTGAAATTGGTGGCGGCAATGGTCTGGTCACTGAAATCAAGACCGGCAAGATCCAGCCCGGAAAAATCCATATTGGTGAAATGGGTCTGTTTTTCATCTGCAAGCATTGCTTTAATTTTTGCCACTGTTGTATTAGCCATCAGATCCCTTCATTCGGTTTAAATGCAAGTGCTGTAAATATAACGGGTCACAACAATCTTGACAAGAAATAATTTGTTTTCCCAAATTACCAAGCCTTTTGGGTTATTGATCCTGGTTCTCAAAAGACTTTGATTTTCGGTATTGCAAAAATTCCAGAGCCAAAAAAACATAAAACGGCAGATATTCCACCCAGGGAATCCACAGGCTAAATGCCTGTAATTCCTGATAATCAAAATAAAAATCGAGATAATAAAACCCCACCAATCCGGTCAAAATAATCCACGACCGCCCCGGAAACAGACACAAAAACGGCACCACCCAGCACAGATACCACGGGTTCTGTACCGGGCTCAGGAGAAAGACCAGAGCCATGATCCAGAAAAATCCGCGCACAAACTCCACCGGTTGCTCAATAAGAGAAGTGCCCTTGCGCAATAAGTAAAACAAAACCCCGATCAATATAATTGCTACCGTGACCTTGCTCAGGAAAATAGGCAAAGGATTCGACAAAATCATGGCATCTGCATCGGACACAGTTTTAAAGATAAAAACCAGAAGGGCAAAGATGCTGTCGTTGCTCTGCCAATACAGGGTGAAGGCTTTGAGGCCGTCAAACATCTGCAGGCCGATGCCCATAAAGGGCAGATATCCCAAAACAATCACCCCAAAAAACAAACTGCCGTTCCCCAAGGGAGTCAACCAGGCTATTTTCCCCTGCTGCAAGGTTTTTTCATAACAAGCCTGGAGATATAAGGGGAGCAAAATTATAGGATACAGTTTCCCCAGAAAGCTGAAAGCCAAAAACAGGGTCGCCAAGGTATGACGGTGACCGAGCAGAAAATAAATGGAGCCGCAAAGCAGGGATATTCCGATGATATCCAAATGCGTCGAGTTGAAAGTTTCCTTGATCAGTAGCGGGCTCCAGAAATAAATCAGGCAGCCGGATTTATTCATCCCCAGCTTTGCGAGGATGCCGATAATAAAAACCAAGGCCATAATATCGAAAATTAAAAACCCCACCCGCATGGCGACAATGCTGTCGGGTTTGATATGGTGCACCAGGCGAAACACAAACTGCGCCATCGGTGGGTAGATGGTCGACACATCCGGGTGGTTCACCCGGTCCAAAACTTCAAGGGATTGTGCCGACTCCCATTTCAATACATCCAGCCGTTCCAGGTCACGCTCGTTGCGCTCGACATAAGTTTCATAATAGTTTTCCGGGTTCTGGATTCTCAACTCTTTGAAGTTGTGTACTTCGGCGGGAGCGTATTCAAAGGGGTTGATTCCATTGGCGAACACTTTTCCATCCCATAAATAACGGTATACGTCGTCTTCCTGAATCTGCTGGGAGGGGAGTATGGCGACACGAAACAGCAAGCCGAATATAATGATCATCCAGAAAATGCCCCGGTCGCAAGAGTGCTTGCGTACAAAAAACCAGGTGAGGCCGTAAAGTCCGCACAGGGAAAAATAAACAACGAGATAGGTGAGCAGAGGTCTTTGTGCATATCCTTCTCCCCAGTTGAATTGCTGGGAAAGCCGGGTCAGGAAACTATAAAGCAGGAGGCTGGCACTCCCTGTTAGCAGGATCGGTAAGCGTGAACGCATTCCAGGCTAGGGATTGTGGGCAAAAGAGTTCTGCCCTTCCAGAGTTTTCAGCCGTTCTTTTTCGTGCTCTGAAAGGATTTTATAAATCTCCAGAACGCTCCGGTGAATATAGGGGTCGTCGTTTTTCAGGGCCAGTGCGGACCAGTAGCGTGCGAGAGCTTCTTTGAACATGGTTTTTTTCTTATACAGGTCTCCGAGCTTGATATAAATGTCCAGCCGGTCTGGTTCCAGAACTGAAACCCTTTCAAAAAAGTTCACCGCTTCAAGATAATCTCCTGAGCGCTCATATTCTGCGCCCAGAGTTTCCAGATAGGCGGGGTTCTCTGCTTCCAGATCAATGGCCTGGCGCAAATGCTCAATGCCTTGCGCAAATTTCTCCCGTTTAAGATGCAACCGCCCCAGTCGGTAGTGGGTGAGTGCATGCCGGTCATCAACACTCAATGCTTTTAGATATTTTTGTTCCGCCTCGGCAAGTTTTCCCTGCCGCTCTTTAAACTCCCCCAGAACACTCAAGGGATGAGCGGAATCCGGGTTTTTATTTGCTGCCATTTCAAGTTGCCGGAATGCCTCGTCATGGTTGCCCTTGTTATAATGAATCCCGGCCAGGTTGATGCGGCTGAAAGTGTCCTCGATAATTTTCAGGACATCGTGGTACAGGTTTTCAGCCTGCCCGGTCTTGCCCTGATCCTGATACACAACGGCCAGGTTGTACATGGCAAATGTATTTTTTGGGCTTTGCCGGAGCGCAAGCTTGTACTCTTCAATGGCTTTAGCCATATCCTGGTTGTCGTAATGCTCAACGCCTTTATTGAAATGGCTGTCGATAGGGGCCGGAACATTGGCGCAACCGAAAAAAAGCATCGTCACCATAATAATTCGTAATAGTCTCGACATTTTTTTAATCATCGTTTTCATGTCTGTTTTGTGGCGTGCCATAGAATAACGGCAACCCCCTCAGTCCCCCTTATCAAGGGGAAGTTTAAATAATTTCCCCCTGTCAAGGGGGGTTATAAGGGGGTTAAATGTTTTTCTGTAACTGTACCTAATTGCCCGAAACCTTATCGAGACGCTTCATGCGCAGTTCCGGTTGCCCCGGTGCCGTGGCCTCTGCCGGGGGAGGTGCCACTTCATCGGATTTGCGCACCAGTTTCCACGGGTTGCGTTTCAGGTCTTCGGTCAAGGATTTCAGGTTGCGCGATGTTTCGGTCATGTTCTGTAGAAGCTGGAGCAGGTTCCTGCGGTTTTCTATCATGATGGAATTACCCTGACCCAGAGTTTCTTCAACACGGGTTGCAGTGCGGTCTATATCCAGGGTGATTTCGCGTGCATTCGTTTCCATGCTATTGATCAAACTGGTCATGCCGGGCCGGGTGTCGGCAAGCAGAACTTCCATTTCCCGGGTCAGGTCATGCATCTGAGTGAGGGTCTCGCGGATTTCTATATCCTTGTCGGTGAACAGCTTGTTGGTTTTTTCCGCAACGGAAGCCACATGGTCCAGAGTGTTTTCCAGTTTGCCGCTGTTTTTATCCAGCATGCCCGAAACCTTTTTAGAAATCTTCAAAGCATTTTCCATATTGGCATGCACGTATTTGCGATTTTCCTTTAATATCGTATCCACATTAGCCAGGGAAGTCCGCACATCTTTCAATGTCGATCGGGCATCGGTAACAAGTTCCCCTGTCAGCCGGGTAAAACGCCGGATCTCCAGCACCACCTCGGTGGCCATATCACCGATCTTGGCAATTTCAAAAGAGTCTTCTCCGATCAAATCCTCATTTTCCCCTAAAGGCGGTGACCCTTGAGTGCCGGGCCGTACGTCTATATAAAGGCCTCCCATCAGCCCGGAAGTTTTGATCATGGCGACGGAATTCTTTTTGATGACGATCTTGGGATTGATTTCGGCCACCACCACCACCCGGTCATGGCCTTCATCATCGCCCAGCAATGCAATATCCTGGACCGAGCCAATGTCGAGCCCGGCATAACGCACCGGTGCACCCACTTCCATGCCGCCGGTAAAGTTAAACACGATGCGCAACACCTTCCTGGGTTTGAAATAATCCTTGATATCGCCCAATACGAAGATCATAACGATCAAAACCAACGTGCTGACGAAGATAAAAAACCCGGCTTTAACTTCTGAGGAACGGTATTCCATAAACTAGACCTGGCTCATTTCTTTGAGTTCTTCTCCATAATCGGTCAGGCTTTTGCTGAACGGAATGGGTCCGTCCGGACTGCCTTCAATAAACTGGATCACTTTTGGATCATTGCTGTTTCTGATTTCTTCGGGTGTTCCTTCGGCAACGATCCTGCCTTTGAACAACATGATGATTTTATCGGCAATACGCATGGCGCTGGGAATTTCGTGGGTGACCACCACCGAGGTGATGCCCATTTTCTTGCTAAGATCCATGATCAATTTGTCAATCACACCAATGGAAATCGGGTCCAGCCCTGCTGAGGGCTCATCATAAAAAACAATTTTAGGGTCCAGGGCGATGGCCCGGGCCAGGGCAATACGCTTGATCATGCCGCCGGAAAGTTGAGCCGGTTTGAGGTGTTCGGCTCCTCTTAGCCCGACCATCTCCAGTTTCATCTTGACCATGATGAGAATGGTTCCCTCGTTGAGGTCGGTATGCTCGCGCATGGGCAAAGCTACATTGTCCTCCACCGTCAACGAGTTGAACAGGGCTCCGCTCTGGAACATGATGCCAAACTTTTTGCGCACCCGGTTGATCTCCTTGCCTTTGAACTGGCTGACTTCTTCGCCATCAATCCAGATTTCTCCCGAGTCGGGGCGATAAGCTCCTATGAGATGTTTGAGGACTGTACTCTTGCCACTGCCACTGCCGCCAATGATGGCAGTGATCTGGCCCTTCTTCATATGTGCGCTGAAATCTTCCAGCACAGTGATGCGCTTGTCGCCTTCGCCAAATGATTTTTTCAGGTTTTTGATTCGTATCATCAGAGCACAAAGAAAAATAAAACGGTGATGCGCTTGTCGCCTTCGCCAAATGGATTTTTCCGGTTTTTGATTCGTATCATCAGAGCACAAAGAAAAATAAAGATGTAAATATCAGGTCCGCAATGATCACCAGAATCATCGACACCACCACTGCGGTGCGGGTGTTCTGCCCAACCATTTCTGCCCCGCCTTCGATAACGAAGGCCATATAACTGCCAACCATGACAATGATGACCGCAAACACCACGCTCTTGACCAACCCGGTCACAACATCCTTGACCACCATTGCATCGAGGGAATTATTAATATAGATCGTAGGGTCGATTCCCAGCGTTGTGGTGCCAATTAAAAACCCGCCCAAAATCCCCATCAGGTCCGCCATGATGGTCAGGCACGGGAGCATGATCAACAGAGCTAGAAACCGGGGAGTGATCAAAAACTTGACCGGATTCAACGCCATCGTCTCAAGGGCCAGTATTTCATCGGAAACTTTCATCGTCCCCATTTCAGCCGTGAACGCGGCCCCCACCCGACCCGACATGACCAATGCTGTCATCAAAGGCCCCAGCTCACGCAAAATGGCAACCCCCACCAATGCGCCGACAAACTCCAAGGCCCCCAACCGGCTCAACTGGTGCGCCGACTGAAACGCAAGAATGACCCCGATCAGAAACGAAACCAGAAAAACGATGGTGGTCGACTTAACCCCAACCTCTTCCATCTGCGTCCAC
>CAZEBI010000038.1:0-18703 GCA_964510355.1 uncultured Nitrospina sp.
TATTTATCTTGAAACAGAGGAATATTTTTTTTCAACTTTATAGTGGCCAAGCGTCACGCTGGCTTTTGTTTCAATTCCACTTCAATCAAAGCGGTGTCCACCTCGACATAATCTCCTTCCATCACATAAAACTCTTTAACTATTCCTTCCACCTCCGACAACAAGGTAAAATATCCCTCAGAAATAATTTCAGCCACGGCAGTGCCCGGCACAACTTTATCCCCCTTTCGAACCAGATATTTATCCACCTTGCCGGAAGTCATGGTGTTATACATGGCGGCCATGACGATATAATCCTCCATAAAACTTTCCTCAGAGATACGGATTAAAATAATTTATTATAGAGACATGAAGCCGTATAATAAAAAAACACTTAACTGGACTTTTGAGCATGAAACTAAGAACCGGCGATATTCTTTATGAACCACTTTCCAGAAATACTGGAGAGATAACTGCCATCATTGAGCACCCAGCTGGGAAAGTGGTCAAGGTGCGTTGGCGCCTTGATGACCATCTCCCCCATGATACCGAACTATTCTATAAAAAAGTCCAACGATGCGTGCGAGACGGTCACTACGAGCATACGCCAAAGCAAAGTTCCCCATAACAGGTTACTGAAAAACTATTTAGTATTCACGACTTTGCCCAAATTGTTCAACCCCCCTAGCCCCCCTTATCAGGGGGGATTTCAGAGGGAGTTGCTCTTTACCCTTTTCGGCAGAGTTTTTCAGCGACCCGCTAGTGTTTGTAAACCGTATGGGAAGGACGGCCCGCCAGGATATTTTCCTTACCCCAGTTCACCACACCCTTGAATTTATCGGATTGAATGAACTCGTTATATGCATCCTCGGAGTTCCACTCTGAAACAATCAGGTAGGACTGGGCATCACTCACATCCTTGTACAAAGATGATTTAGAATGCCCTTCCATTTCGTTCATCACGGTTATGACCTTGTTAAAAGCGTCTTCAAAAACCTGCTCTTTGCCTGGAATCATTTTATAATTCATTCCTATAGTAACCATACCGATCTCCCTTCTATAAACAACATTGTTAAAAATTTATCAGGCTACAAGCTCCGTTATGGCACCCTGTTGCACATCAATTGACTCTAAACCAAAAATACTCTTAATTATCGCAAGATTTTCCTTTTTATGTCCGATAAAATTGGACAGCTTTTTTGTCGGCACCCGGAAGGTCAGCGATGATGGAACCTGTTTCAATGCCCGAATCATATTTATCATCTGGTCTCGGGCAATACGGCTATCAACCAGATACCTGAATGAGGGATGAAAAGGTCCATCCACATAATTTTCCAGCAAAGACGGGTCAGGATGCAAACCCACCCTTATAACAGGAATACCGGCCTCTTCAAATTGAACGACGGCTTCTTTGACCGCCTCAATCATTCTTTCCAGCTTCCAGGGGCTATAGGTTCCCTGCTGGTACATATCAAACAACCCTGTATTTTTAACAACCAGAGTGGGATAGATACGAACAAAGTCCGGACCAAGGCTTATGACATCCGCAACCGATTTTTGGAATTTTTTTTCACTGTCTCCGGGAAGACCCGGCATCAACTGCAAACCCAACCGAAAACCCATCTGGCGAATTTTTTGGACGGCGGACAAAACAACATCAAAAGAACATTCACGCCCCACCAATTTTAAGACATCATCATCTGTCGATTGGATGCCTAATTCCACCGTTGCCACATTGTATTGCCGCAATATTGCAAGCCGGGCCTCATCAATAAACAAGGCGTGGGTTGAAACCCGGATCGATTGAATTTGCCCTGATAAAATCCAAGGCTGAACAGAAGACAGCAAATATTTCTGGCGTTCCGACGAAATACCCGTAAAGCTTCCTCCAAAAAAAGCCAGCTCCCTGATTTCGGGCAGGTTTTCCAGGTTTTCTAAATGAGTGCGCAGGGTTTGTCTGAGTTTAACCCGGTCCATCTTTTTTTCTGTGCCCGTTATTTTGGACTGATTACAAAATGAACAACGGTAGGGGCATCCTTCATGGGACACAAATACCGGAATGATCATATGTTTTTTATTTTTCACAGATATTTTCAAGAAATCGACAAATGGGTTTTATTTCCAGTGACTTTCTACGGCTTTTAAGACAACACTTCATTGGGGATACCCCGTCCGTTTGGGGTTACTCATTGCGGAAAAAACTAAAACAACCCGGACAGATAATTTAAAAACTGGTTAAAAGATTGCCAGATACCTATCAAGATCAGAACTATAAAAAAGCATGCAAACGCCACACTGAAACCAGACATGATCTTCGAGCCAATGGTTTCCGCTACAAAACGTGGCGGCTTCTTGTCCTGAGGGATAGGGTCCCTCTCATAGGGTAATCTTGAGTCGGGCATGGGAAACACAGTATGTGAGAGGACACATTTCTTCAAACTCTCGCTTGAAAGTCGTCATGGAAGAATTCATTGCTCCTGGCATTTGCAACATCCGTCTTCGGTCCAGTCAATGCTTATATAGTCGGGGAAAATAGTGTCCTTGTCAAAATTGGCCAGTTCCAGTTGATCGCAGGTCAGGTTGACAACTCCCTTCAGGTTTGCCCCGTGCAAATAAGAGTCCATCAGTTCAGCATCTTTCAGGTCCGCACCCGCAAGATTTGCTTCGCTCAAAATCGCCTGAGTCAGGTCCGCCTCTACCAGACGGGCATCACGTAGATCCGCCTTGATTAAATAAGCCGCGACCAGATCGGCCTGGGTCAAGTCAGCCCCATCAAGCTTAGCCCCCATCAATTTAGCGTTACAGAGGTCTGCCCCGCGCAACTTATTTTTAGAGGCCTCAGTTTTATTTTTTTCTAAAATCCATTCTTCCAGCATATTTCAGAGTATTTCGGGGTATCAAAAGAACCGCTAGCAATAGGATGCCATTTTAGCAAAGCAGGTTTCATTTTTTCTGCAACCCCTAACTTGCATATTGCGCGAGAGGTTTCTAAATCACCCCAGCCCTCTTTAAAAAGAGGGGTCTATTGAAGATCCCCCTTCTACGAAGGGGATTCGGGGGATTTTTTTTGCTTAAAGTAGAGCGGCGAATTATCTTTGAGAGAGTTTTGTGCCGCTCCCACGAATTTGAGATAGCCTAGGGCTTGGATGAATAACTGCCCATAGCCATTTGGGCTGCCGCCTGTTCCGCTTCCTTTTTACTCTTTCCAAAACCTTTGCCCATAATCTTGTTTTTGACTGACACCGCGATTTCAAATTCCTTGGCGTGATCCGGACCCAATTCGTTGACCACTTTATAGGAAGGTGTGCAAACAAATTGGTTTTGTGTGTACTCCTGAAGGTCACTTTTAAAATCCCTGAATGACCAGGAATCGGAATACTTATCCATCTCCAGTTCCAACAAGGGAAGAAGTACTTTGCCTGTAGATTCCAGCCCGCCATCTCTAAACAGGGCTCCGGCAACGGCTTCAAAAGCATCGGCTAAGATGGAAGACTTGTCCCTTCCGCCAGACAAATTTTCTCCCTTTCCAAGGAGCAGGTATTTCCCCAGATCTATTTTTCTGGCAATACCAGCCAAAGAACTCTCGTTGACAACCGCCGCACGGATTTTTGACAGGGTCCCCTCTGCATAATCACTGAACTGGCGCACCAAGTAATCACTGATCAGAACATCAAGGACTGAGTCGCCCAAAAACTCAAATCGCTCATTATGCTTGAGGGCTTCATTTCTCTCGTTCACATAGGATTTATGAGTCAGGGCTTTATTGAGAAGATTCAGATCAGAAAACATATATCCAAGCGTTTGCTGAAGAGGGACAATCTCTTGGGCGCGCTCTGGAGAAACTTCAATCATAGCGGGAATCAGTTTGGAAATTTCTTAAAGATAAGAACCCCGTTGGTTCCTCCAAAACCAAAAGAGTTGGAGACACAGATGTTCAATTTTCTTTCGCGGGCCACATTCGGCACATAATCCAAATCACACTCAGGATCAGGGGTGGTGTAATTAATGGTGGGAGGAATCACCCCTTTCTGCATAGCGAGCAGGGTGTAAATGGCTTCAACCCCGCCTGCGGCTCCAAGCAAATGGCCCGTCATGGATTTAGTAGAACTGACAGCCAGCTTATAAGCATGATCGCCAAACGCGGTTTTAATGGCTTGCGTTTCCGTGGCATCCGCACCCGTAGAAGTCCCATGTGCATTGATATAGTCAACATCGTCTTTATTGATCCCGGCGTTGTTGAGTGCGAGTTTCATGCAACGCGCAGCACCCTCACCACCAGGGGATGTCGCAGTGATGTGGTAGGCATCCCCATTGAGGCCATAACCAACGATTTCACCATAAATTCTAGCCCCACGTTTTTTGGCGATCTCCATTTCTTCAAGGATAAGCACCCCGCCGCCCTCTCCTATAACAAAACCATCGCGGTCTTTATCAAAGGGACGGCTGGCGCCTTGCGGATCATCGTTGCGGGTAGACAAAGCCTTGGACGCATTGAAACCCCCAACGCAAAGAGGAGTGATGACTGACTCAGTGCCACCGGCAAACATAACATCGGCATCCCCGTACTGAATGAACCTTGCAGCTTCGCCAATGGAATGTGTTCCCGTAGCACAGGCCGTGACCACGCAGGAGTTAGGCCCCTTAGCTCCCGTCAGGATTGAAACCTGACCCGAAGCCAGGTTGGCAATCAACATGGGAATAAAAAAGGGGGTGATTTTTTTCACCCCCCTGCTCTTAAAAATATCGTGATATTTTTCAATCGCAGGCAAGCCGCCTAAACCTACTCCAACTATAACGCCGACCCGTTCAGCATTCTGGTCATTAATTTCAAAACCAGAATCCTGCAAGGCCATCTTACTGCAAGCCACAGCATAGTGGATAAACCGGTCCATCTTCTTTACGTCTTTATGGTCTATATATTGTTCTGAATCAAAGCCCTTAACCTCTCCGGCGATTTTCACAGGAAAGTCTTCCGCAGGAGTGAAGGTTTTAATAAAATCAACTCCTGAGCGGCCTTCAAACAGAGCAGTTTCGTTTTCCTTCAGCCCAAGGCCCAAGGGCGAAACGATCCCCAACCCCGTAACAACAACACGTCTTTTCATGAGTATATCTTGACCAATCAGTTGGTCCGGCTGTTTATATAACTTGTAGCATCTTTGACCGTGGCAATTTTTTCTGCCTCATCATCGGGAATTTCAATATCAAATTCCTCTTCAAGAGCCATAACCAATTCCACAGTATCGAGAGAATCAGCACCAAGGTCATCAATAAAGGATGCATCTGATGTCACTTGTTTTTCATCTACACCTAACTGGTCAACGATAATTTCCTTAACTTTTTCTTCAACAGACATAATTACTCCTTATTGAAATCACATCAACATACCACCGTTCACATTAATAACCTGCCCAGTTATATAACTGGACTTATCGGAAACCAAAAAAGCAACACAGCGCGCCACATCTTCGGGCAAACCCAGCTTAGCTAAGGGGATTTGCTCAATCAATGTTTGCCGCACCGATTCATCCAAAACCCGTGTCATCTCGGTATCAATAAAACCGGGTGCCACGGCGTTCACTCTTATCCCTCTCGATGCAACTTCCCGAGCCAGGGTTTTTGTCAAACCAATCACACCGGCCTTGGAGGCAGAATAATTGGCCTGACCAAAATTCCCCATCACCCCAACGATCGATGCGATATTAACAATCGCTCCACTTTTTTGTTTCATCATCTGCTTGGCCGCCTGCTGACCACAAAGAAAGCTTCCTTTTAAATTGATATCGAGAACAATATCCCAATCGGCTTCTTTCATCCGTATCATCAAACCGTCACGGGTGATACCTGCGTTATTGATCAGGATATCAATAGGCTTTTTATCTTTCATGATCGAATCAAAAACCTGTTTTACCTCAGCAGGATTTGAGACATCAATTTTAACAGCAGAAGCGGACCCGCCACTATTATTTATGGCATCGGCTGTGGCCTGCGCACCTTCCAGGTTCACGTCCCCCAGCACAACATGCGCGCCATTGCGGACCAGTTCTTCACTGATAGTTTTACCAATGCCCTGAGCTCCACCTGTGACAAAAGCTATCTTATTTTCCAGTTCCATAAAAAACCATTGTTCAAGCCCACAAAGGGGTTTTATTTCCTGTGGCTGTTCATTTCAATTTTTGCCTAAAGCGGCCAGAGTTTGCGACAAACTCTCCCGGTCGCCAACCTGATAACAATTGATACTCTTGTCAAACCTTCTTATCAGACCGCTCAATACTTTTCCTGAACCTAATTCGATAACTGTTTCAATACCCTGATCTACCAACACCTGCATCGTTTCAGACCAACGTACAGGAGAACAAACCTGTTTAACGAGGGCTGACCGGGCCTCACTCCCGCTAGTGATGGGCTTGGCCTCGATGTTGGTGATCACCGGACAGGACAAGTCGCAAAACTCGGTCTGTTCCAATTCTTTTTGTAGCTTGATTTCAGCCGGTTTCATAAGAGCGCTGTGAAACGGTGCACTCACCGGCAAGGAAACCGCTTTTTTTGCGCCAGCTTGCAACGCTTTTTCAGATACCTGCGCAACAGCCTCTTTGTGACCAGAGATAACCGTTTGCACCGGACTGTTCAAGTTCGCCGGTTGAACCATACAGGACTCTTGCGAAACCTGATCGCATAACTCCTCAAGGGTCTCAATCGGCAACCCTATAATAGCGGCCATTGTTCCCACACCAACCGGAACCGCTTCCTGCATAAACTGACCACGAAGGTGGACAAGTCTTACTGCATCCTTAAATTGAAGAGCGCCTGCAGAAACCAAAGCCGAAAATTCACCCAAACTATGGCCCGCAACAACTACCGAATCTATACCATTTTCCTTTAATATTTTCAAGGCCATTGTACTGTGCACAAGCAGCGCAGGCTGGGTATTCTCGGTCAACTTTAATATTTCTTCAGGCCCATTAAAACAGATACTTGCAAGGTCATAACCCAAAACCTCGTTGGCCTCCTCCAGCAATGCTCGGGCGGACGGGAAATGGTCATACAGGTCTTTTCCCATGCCAATAAACTGAGAGCCCTGGCCAGGAAAAACAAAAGCAATTTTCACCATTTGATCACCGCCGATCCCCAGGTCAAGCCCGCCCCAACCACACCGAGAACAGATATATCTCCCGGCTGAATACGTCCGTTTCGTTTTGCCTCATCAATGCCAATCGGGATGGAAGCACCCGAGGTATTGCCGTATTTATGAATATTCATGAACACTTTATCCATGGGGTATTTCAACCTTTCGGCAACAGCGTTAATAATTCTTGCATTAGCCTGGTGGGGAACCAAAAGCCCCACTTGCTCCATGCTCAGACCATTAAACTCCAAAGCTTCACGAATCACATCTGCCATTCTTTTAACAGCCACCTTGAAAGTGGCATTGCCGGACATTTTAATGAAATATTTTTTATCATCGATATCCTGTTTATTGACCCCCGTCCTGCCCAGTCCTCCAGGAACACAGATCAAATCCGACAAGCGTCCATCCGAATAAATATGCGTCGATAAAATCCCCAGAGGTTTTTCCTGTTCCACCCGTTTGAGCAACAAAGCCCCTGCCCCATCCCCGAAGAGAATGCAGGTGGACCTGTCCGACCAGTCCACAATCCTGGAGTTGACCTCACTGCCAATGAGCAGAACATTTTTATAACGGCCTGTCTTCAAATATTGTTCAGCAATGGAAAGGCCAAAAACAAAGCCGGAGCATACAGCAGAAATATCATAAGCGGCGCAATTGAAAGCCTGCAGTTCATTTTGCACAAAACAGGCTGTCGAGGGAAACAATACATCCGGGCTGGAAGTGCAAACAATGATCAGCTCCACATCGTCAGGGCCAATGCCACCCGCTTCTAAAGCCTGTTTGCCGGCTTGTGCCGCCATCGTGGATGCCGACTCTTCCTTGGCCGCAATCCGGCGCTCGCGAATCCCCGTTCTCTCGGTGATCCACGTATCGGTCGTATCGAGGGTTTTTTCCAGATCCTTGTTCGTGAGAATTTTTTCCGGTAAATAAGCGCCGGTTCCCGCGATTGCGGCCCTGAAGATATGGTGTTGGGTCATCAAAGTATGAGGTTATCAGGTTTTATCGGTGCTTTGATCTCTTCCGCCGGTTTCTCGGGGGCAGGATCTTTAGTTTCGTTTGTTTCCGCATCGGCTCCAAATGCCATGTCTTTGATTTGTTTCCAAAGAGTCCCTTTGGCCGCTTCCACATCCGTCAAATTGGATTCAATGTCTTCGCGAATATGTTCGTTGATATTCTTTTCGCTCAATTCGCAAGCTCGGTGGATGGCGTTTTTTATCGCCTTGGGTGACGAGCTCCCGTGCGCGATAATAACCACTCCGTTTACCCCTAAAAGAGGGGCACCTCCGGTTTCAGAATAATCAACCTTCTTTTTAAACTCGTCCAACTGCGGTTTTAATAACAGATAGCTCAGTTTGCTGGCCCAATTATTTTGAAACATTCGTTTCAGATTGGTCCCGATCATTGCGGCCAGGCTCTCACTTATTTTGAGCGCAATATTACCAGTAAAACCATCGCAAACGATCACATCCGCATTGCCCTGATAAACTTCCTTACCCTCTATATTGCCGATAAAATTAATATGACTGGCCTTGAGCATTTGAAAAACCTCTTTGACCATCTCATTGCCCTTACCATCCTCTTCGCCAATGCTGAGCAAGCCCACCCGGGGGTTTTCTTTTCCAAGAATGTATTCCGCAAAAACATGGCCCATGATGCCGAACTGAAACAACTGGCTGACTTTACAGTCCACATTCGCCCCGGCATCCAAAAGAATGGCGTTGCCTTTTAAAGTAGGCAATTGAATGGCAATCGCCGGTCTATCCACACCTTTTAAAGGTCTTAAAATAACCGTTGAGTAGGCCAACACGGCACCCGTATTCCCGGCACTCACAAAAGCCGATGCGGTCCCATCTTTTAACTTATCCAAGCCGATTTTCATGGAGGATTTGCGTTTGGAGCGCAGGACTTTCCCTGGACTGTCGTCCATCTTCACCACCTCATCGGCGTGGACGATCTCAATAGGAAGGTTGTGGTCGGGGTCGAATCGATCCAGTATCGGATGGATCAGGTCGGATAATCCGGTAAGAATGATTTCCGTTTCATATTCCCTCGCCGCCAGAACCGCACCTTCAACGGTGGCTTCCGGTGCATGATCGCCCCCCATGGCATCAACCACGATTTTCATCTATGAACCTGATTCCTTTCCACTAGCCGTGAGGGCAAATAACAATGGCTCGTTGGGCAACTCTTTGCAAGCCAGTGTTGTATTTTGCCACCGGCGGATCGCCGGTCAGAAGGCATTGGGAATTTTTCAAAGGGCAACGAGTGACCCAAAAGTGCGACAACAGAGGTAGTGAACAACGGAATATCCAACAAAAATTTTCACTCAAAAATATGGCAAGTCACGGGCAACAACACCCGGATTAAACCGCTTCGACTTCCATCACTTCTTTATCCTTGTAATAACCACAATGCGCACAAATATGATGCGGACGGGTCATTTCATGACACTGAGTACACTCCGTATAGGCGGGGGCACTAAGGGCCAAATGCGACCGACGCATTCCCTGCCGGGACTTGGATGTTTTCTTCTTTGGTACAGCCATAACTATCTCCCTATTTCAACTTATCTTTCAATTTTTGTAAAACTGCCAGGCGCGGATCGCAAGGCTTTTCTTTATTACAAGCGCAATGTTTCTCGTTGAGGTTTCCCCCACACTGCGAACACAGGCCGGAACAATCCTCCCGGCACAACCTGACTTGCGTCAGGCTCAATAATATCAAATCCCGGACAGGGCAAGATAGATCAATCCGCCCCTCCTCATAAAATTCTTGTTCAAAATCCAGCTCGGTCAGTTCAACTTCATTTCCCATCCTGCCATTTTCGACCTTGGCGATGAAATGAACTTTCAGCTTGGCTTTAACCGGAAAATTAAAACCTGTCAGGCACCGGGTACATGTTACCAAAAGACCCGTTTCCAACAACCCTTCACACAGGATTTCGGCGCCCATTTTTTCCAGCGTCCCCTGAACTTTAACATCCTGCGCTAAGACACAATCGGGCGAGTCAAGATGAAAACTCTGCTTGGATGCAAGCACCTCAAAACTTTGACCCGTTTCATCGATCTTGTCAATTTCAAAAATCATGATTTGAAAAAAAACCTTTGAATTCAAACCCCTTGAATTCAAACCTTTTGCAGTAACCCCGGAAGCGCAATTCAGAAGGAAGGATATTGAGGGAGAATGTTATCTTTTATAGCAAATTCAGTCAAGCAAATAATTCCACTCGGCGTGGGGCCCGTGTGCCATCCCTTTCACTAGCGAAACAAAGAGTTATCTCGGCTTAAATGAGGTTGTATGCCCTCTTTTTAAAGTACCCCGCTCGGACACGATGGCGTGTACCACGCCTTCACAGAGCCTGTGCTGAGCGTAGCTGAAGTATTCGCAATGACGAATTGGTCTCCCCCCTGGCAATGACTCGTTGAGCCGAGATGATCCTTTGTTTCGCCAACAAGAGTTGTTGCCAACTGAGTCCAGCGTCACGCTGGCCTAGTGGCGAGGGTGGAACTGGTCGTGGACTTCGAGCATTCTTTTCGCCAGAATATGGGTGTATATCTGGGTGGTCGAAATATCGGCATGGCCCAGCATTTGCTGGACCGATCTTAAATCGGCACCCCGTTCCAGCAAATGTGTAGCAAAGGCGTGTCTCAATGTATGCGGGGAAACATTGGCTTTGATATGGCTTTGGCGCACATATCCCTTCAAAAGTTTCCAAAAACCCTGCCGGGTCATTGCCTTGGACCGCCGGGTCAGGAACAACTCTTCCACCTTCTGCCCTTTAGCCGCCAGAACGGGTCTCGAATTCAACAAATAGTCTTGCAGCGATTTACGAGCCACCATGCCTATGGGAACAATACGTTCTTTGGCCCCCTTGCCCATCGTTCTCAGGCAACCCGACACCAAATCCAGGTTATGACCCTTCACCGATATCAGTTCCGAAACCCGCATACCCGTTGCATACAAAACCTCCAGCATGGCCTGATCGCGCAAACCCAAAGGAGTGCTCAGATCAGGACATTCTAAAAGTTTGTCGACATCGGCTACAGACAAAAGATCGGGAAGTTTTCGCCACCGACGCGGGGTCTCTAATATCTCGGCGGGGTTTTCTTTGAGTTGTTTGTCTTCGCACAGATAACGGAAAAAGGATTTGATCGCTGACAAACTGCGGGCAATCGAAGAAGCCGACAAACCTTCATCCTTTAATAATAGAAGAAACCCGCGAATTTGCGCTGGGGTCATAGCAGACAACGTAACATCAGGAAACGCCTTAGCAAAACGCCGCAGATCCCGGCTATAACTCATTACCGTATGAGGCGAATGTCTTTTTTCAATGCGCAAATACTCGGAAAACTGCTGAATCAATGCATCCATAAAAAAATTATGCTATAATTATCAACAAGTTACAATTATTATTTTGGTTTTTCTCAAACAATCTGTTAGTCTAGGTCATTATCTACAATGATGGAATCTCTGGCACGATGAAATTAACCCCCTATCACTGGTTTATACCCTTCCATAAGCATCGGATCGCTTAAGGCCCCTCCGCAGATCGTTACTGAAATTTTCGCTTCTATATACTGAACCACCCTTTTTTAAATTCATTCGTTTAAACATAAACTTTTTATTGAACAGGCAACTATTGTGAAACAGGAATTAATCAGAAATATTGGAATTATTGCGCATGTTGACCACGGAAAAACCACATTGGTCGACTGCCTCCTCAAACAAAGCGGAATGTTTCGGGACAGCGAACTGTCTGGCACCTGCATCATGGACAGCAACGAGTTGGAAAAAGAACGCGGAATCACCATTTTTTCCAAAAATGCGGCGATCCACTACAAGGATCACAAGATCAATATCGTCGACACCCCCGGTCATGCGGATTTTGGCGGTGAGGTAGAGCGCATTTTGAAGATGGTCAATGGGGTTCTGCTTCTTGCCGATGCCGTAGAAGGCCCCATGCCGCAAACCCGGTTTGTTCTGAAAAAAGCACTTGAGCTGGGGCTGAAACCTATTGTTGTTATCAATAAAATCGACCGCCCTGCAGCAAGGGTTGAAGCCGTAGTCGATGAAGTTTTTGATCTGTTCGTCGAACTTGATGCCAATGACGAGCAACTGGATTTCCCCATCATTTACACCTCAGCCAAGCAGGGAATCTCAAGAGTGACCCCCGAAGGCCCCGATCAGGATATCACCCCTGTGCTTGACCTTATTGTTGAAAAAGTTCCTCATCATGACGGCGATGCCGAGGGCCCTTTTCAGATGCTGGTTTCCTCTATGGATTATGACGATTATGTCGGAAGAATTGCGATTGGGAAAATCAACCGGGGACAGATCAAGGTAAAAAGCCCTTATACCCAGATTGACCGACAAGGGGATATGCAGACATTCACCCCTTCAAAACTATATTGTTATGAAGGGTTGAAAAAAGTGGAATCGCAAATCGCCGTCACTGGCGACATCATCGGTATTGCCGGCATGAAAGAAGTTGAAATTGGCGAAACCATTGCCGATTCGAGTTGCCCGGAACCGCTCCCGGTCATTGAAATTGACGAACCCACTCTGGCCATTCACTTTTCTTCCAACAGCTCACCTTTCGCCGGGCGCGAAGGCCAGTTTGTCACCTCCCGGCAATTGCGTGATCGTTTGTTTCGCGAAACCCGTTCCAATGTTTCTCTCAAAGTAGAAGAGACCGATACGCAAGACACTTTCAAGGTTGCCGGACGGGGTGAACTGCATTTAACTATTTTGATAGAAACCATGCGGCGTGAAGGTTACGAATTTTCTGTCTCACGCCCCGAAGTTTTGATCAAAAATATTGACGGTGTCGCCCACGAACCGGAAGAATTTGTAATGCTCGACATTGAAGACGTTTATGTCGGCTCGGTTATGGAAGCCATGGGAAAACGCAAGGGCAGCTTGAAAAATATGATTCAAGGAGAAACCTCGGCGCGGCTTGAGTTCGTCATTCCCACCCGTGGGCTTTTCGGGTTCCGGTCCGAGTTTCTCACCTTGACCAAGGGCACAGGAATCATCAACCGTAGTTTTCATAATTTCATTCCGCATTGTGGTGACATTGCCCAACGCGCCAACGGGGTTTTGATTTCTATGGAACATGGCAATACCACGGGCTTTTCTCTGTTCAACCTGCAAGAAAGGGGCACCATGTTTTTAGGTGCCGCAACCGAAGTCTATACCGGGATGATTGTCGGAATGAACAACAAAGACAACGACCTTGTCGTCAATATCTGCAAAGAGAAAAAGCTCACCAATATGCGTGCTTCCGGCTCAGATGTGAATATCAGCCTCACGCCACCCGTCGTGATGAGCTTGGAGCAGATCCTTGGTTTTCTCAATGAAGACGAGTTGGCAGAGATCACTCCAAAGAGCATACGCTTGCGGAAAAAAATCTTGAGCGAAAGCGATAGAAAGCGATTTGGCAGAACGCGTAATTCTGTTCCGGTTTCGGTATCCTGATCATTCCATTTTCATTGCCCGGAATTTTTAAATGATGTAGAATCCGGCAACTTTCAAATTAAAATTCAGGATTCTCATGGAACAGACAACCCTCGTCCAACACGTCAGACAACAGGAAAAAGCGAACCCCGGTGCAACCGGTGAGTTCACCAGCCTGATGAACGAAATCATGGTGGCGGCCAAGATCATTTCTCTGGAAGTCAATAGTGCCGGGATCGGGGAAGATATTTTCGGGCTCACCGGAAAAATAAATGTTCACGGAGAGGAAGTTAAAAAACTCGACGAGTTTTCCGACATCACTTTCACCAAAATCATCGGTCAGTCCGGCACGGTATGCGCCATCACCTCCGAAGAAAAAGAAGAACCCTATATCGTTCCTCCAGAGGACAATCCCGGAAAATATATATTTATGATGGACCCGCTGGATGGCTCTTCCAATATCGATGTCAATGTCAACATCGGCACAATATTCTCCATTTACCGCAAGAAAAGTCCGGGTGATCGTGTCACCGATGAAGACATCCTGCAAAAAGGTGACGAGCAGGTTGCCGCCGGTTATATCGTTTATGGTTCGAGCACAATTTTTGTCTACACATCCGGTCAAGGTGTCTACGGGTTCACGCTCGACCCCACACTGGGCGAATTTTTTCTCTCTCACCCTAACCTGATCATCCCCGAACGGGGTTCTACCTACAGCGTCAACGAAGGCAACTGGGTGATCTGGGATGAACCCCAAAAGGATCTGGTCGCCTATTTAAAAGAAGATGATGCATCGTCCGGACGGCCTTATAAATTGCGCTATATCGGTTCACTGGTCGCGGATTTCCACAGGACTTTGCTCAAGGGCGGGCTCTTCATGTATCCCAAAGATACAAAAAGCCCGCAAGGAAAATTACGGTTCTCTTTTGAAGCCGCGCCTCTGGCCTTCATCGTGGAACATGCCGGAGGAAAAGCTTCCACAGGAAAACAGCGGATTCTGGATATCACTCCAACCGGCGTACACGACCGCTTACCCCTCTTTATTGGTAGTAAAAAAGATGTGGAAATGGCAGAAGAACGCCTCGCCGCTCCAGTAAAAAAGGGCAGTTGGTTCAAATGGCTAAGCAGTTGACCGGCGAGCCGCCGGTGGCAACTAGCAATAGCTCTTGCTGGCAAGCAACCGTTATTCTCGGCTCAATAAGTCGTTGCTATCCACCGCTTTCGCACCTTTAAAAGGGAAACCTTTGCGTAAGTCGAGATTTTTCATTGATCCTCCCCTCTCATGAGGGGAGGTCTGGAGGGGTGTGGATTTTTTGATGAAATTCATCATCCAACCCTCCCCTAGCCCCTCCCTATGAAGGGAGGGGAAGTACATAAGTTGGCTTAACTAACTGTCCACTCTTTCGGGGGAAGCTCAGTAGCTTTTCACCCCAACCTTCATGGCCTGAGCAATCAACATAAAACCTATCCACTATGAAAATTCAAAGCATACGCGGTGTCAAAGATATCCTGCCCGATGAAATCTGGAAATGGCAGTACATCGAGTCCATTGCCCACAAGATTTTTCCGCGCTATGGTTTCAGGGAAATCCGCTTGCCTATTTTTGAAGATACACGCCTGTTTTCCCGTAGCATTGGCGAAACCACCGATATCGTTGAAAAAGAGATGTACACATTTGAAGATCGTGGCGGGGACTCCATCACATTAAGACCGGAAGGAACCGCATCGGTTGTTCGGGCTTATGTGCAGCATAAGATGCACAACCCCCCTGGCGTACTCAAAATGTTTTATATCGGTCCGATGTTTCGTTACGAGCGACCGCAGGCCGGCCGGTTGCGGCAATTCAATCAAATCGGGGTCGAGGCCATGGGTTCATCCAGCCCGATTGTGGATGTCGAAGTGATGACCATGTTGATGGAGTTTTTCAGGGAACTGGGCCTCACCAAAGCCAGACTACAGATCAATAGTCTGGGTAGCCAGGAGAGCCGCCCCCAATACCGGGAACTGCTGAAAACAGCAATCGAAAAACACCTGGACGCACTTTGCGACAATTGCAAAAATCGCTACCAGCGTAATCCCTTGCGGGTTCTCGATTGCAAAGCCAAACAATGCGGTGAGATTGCCCAGAAACTGCCAAAGCTAATCGACCACCTGGATACAGCCAGCGCCGAACATTTCTCTGAAGTGCGCTCGCTTCTGGATTCAGCGGGAACCCCCTACTCAGTCAATACCCGATTGGTTCGAGGGTTGGATTATTATAATCGCACCGCGTTTGAAGTCACCTCAGAGGATTTGGGTGCTCAGAATACCATCTGCGGTGGCGGGCGTTACGACACTCTGGTTGAAGAGCTCGATGGTCCCTCTACGCCCTGTTTCGGTTTCGCTCTGGGCATGGAACGCCTTGTCTCTCTCGTCCCTTTTGATGACAGTAAAAATCTCCAGAAAAACCCGGATATTTTTATCGTTTGCCTGGGAGAAGAGGCAAAAACCACAGGCTTTAAAATTGCACACGAACTGCGCTTAAAAGGTTTCCGGGTAGAAAGAGATTATGATACCGGGAGCATGAAAAGCCAGATGCGCAAAGCCAACAAAGCTCAATGCCGGTTTGCCCTGATTCTGGGAGAAAACGAAATCCGTTCCGGTGAATTCCTATTGAAAAACATGGAAACCGGCGAGCAAACGCAATGCCCCGCCCAGGAACTGGCAAATGAAATCTCAGCAAAGCTCAACGCTATATAACCTTCGTCAGGCAAAACTTTTTTTGAAAAACAGCATCCTAAGTTCAGGGGCATTGATTGACCCCTTTTAACGAGCGTGCTAGATTAACCCGGCATATTTCAGTTCCATTCGGCAATTAGAGGAATTTATGGCCAGCAAAGAATTAGAAGTTCTTGAAGATTATATCGTTCAAAATAAACTCAAGATCACCCGTCAAAGGCGCATTGTCCTCAATGCTTTTCTCGGCTGTGAGAACCATGTCAGCGCCGAGGAACTTTATAATCTGGTCACCGCAACCGATCCAAAGGTGGGGCTGGCTACCGTATACCGCACTCTGGCTCTACTGACCCAAAGTGGCCTGGCCTCGGAACTTGACTTTGGTGACGGACAAAAGCGGTATGAACATAAATATATGCATGGGCATCACGATCATATGATTTGTACCGAGTGCGGAAAAATTATCGAATTCAACCATCCCCTCATCGAAAAGTTTCAGGAAGAAGTTGCCAGCCGCAACGGTTTTACCATCACCTCCCACAAACTCGATATATTCGGCCTCTGCAACGAATGTCGCTAACCACTAGGCGTGGGGCCGACTGGCAATAGATTTTTACTGCTATCAACCGTTTTTCTCGGCTTAACGAGTCATTGCTATCTGCCTCCGGTGGCTCACCGGTACTAGGCCCATACTGGGAAATGGGGTATGGCATGCATTACCTCTTTGCTTCCACGAATAATCAATAAATGACCGCTTTTGCCGTGAACAGGTTCATCTTATCTAACGCCTTGTTCCTGAGGTACACGTTTTGTGTGTAGGCTTCTGATTGTAAAAACTGGTCTTTTGACTCCTCGCTGGGCCATTCAGAAATCCCAAAACTTGAGGGAAGCAGTCCTTTACTGGAAACACACACCGGTTTTAAACTGATGGGAAATTTAGCCCCCCATTTCCCTGCCTCGGCACCCACTTGTTCAAAATACGAATTGAGATATTTGACCTTTTCGGGATTGATCCATAACGAGTACAGCTCATAGATTTTTTCATCAGAAAAAGTAAATGTCATATCTTTTTCAACGCGAACATGTTCAACATAAAAGCCGCCTGTGGCGCGCACAAGCATGGGTTGTATTTTTCTAAATCTGCTGTCGTGGCGAAAGTCTTCCATTTCCTCTGAATTTGGAAATTCAAACAAAACCACAAAATTGGGCCGTATTTTTCCACTGTCCACCGAAACAATACTGAAATCAAGCAAGGGTTTTGCCCCATACTCTTTGGCTAATGGAACCAGTTTTTTGTAATATTCGCCCAATAGCGTGTTGTCGGTAGCCTTCATGTAAGTGGCCTCAACAATCCGACCTTCTTCCAATACCAATTCTTTTTCCTTGGCATATACACCGAGTGGAAATAATAGCGTTAGTATTAGACTAAGAGTTATTTGTTTCACGTTAAGCATTGCGCACCTCCTGTTAAAGAACATTTGTTCTGTTGCTAGTTAAAAAAACTTAATGGGTGATCAAATCAATAAACTGGTTTGTCCTAGCAAGTACTTGTTTATTACCATAGGTCCGGGAGCTAACGGGCAAGCCCTGCATATAATTTACCGTCATGCCAGCCAGTTCCAGGGCCTTCCTATTGGGGGAAACAGTGCCGTCTGTGATGCCTTGATTAAAGTTGTTCGCAAAGGATTTTTCGATCTTCTTGAAATGAGTCTTAGCCATTTCAAGAGATTTCCCATCCATCAAATTACACTCCGCGATGGTGTTCACCATCAAGCAATCTACCGGATCTTTTCCTGCCAACAGGGCCGCAAAAAAAGCTTTGATATTCTTAATTCCATGGGGTTTTGCTTCCAAAATTTCATAACCATAATAAAGCGAACCATCACGGTAATTTTTTAATATTTCACTGTACAATTTTTCTTTGTTTTTAAAAATTTTATAGACGCTATGGCTGTTAAGCCCTGTGTGTTCCAAGATATCTCGCATGGTGATGCGCTTATAGCCCTTCTCCAGAAAAAGCTGTGTGGTTTTATTGAGAAACTCCTGTTTGTCGTATTCTATCGGACGTACCATAACTCCCTCGTGATTACAGATCGAATGTTCTTTAACCTACCACAGTAAAAATAAAAAATCAAATATAGCCTTGGATCGGAAGATCAGCTTTCAGGAAGGGACTTGGCACAGCGAAAGCCGATATAGTTGAAGACTTCGTTAATAATCTGACCGTAGGTGGTCACTTTTGGAAAGACTTTATTTTTCGGATGCAACCAGATCCGGTTGGTGATCCGCAAGGCTCCAGCCGAGGAATCGAAAGACCCCCCGCGCACGACCTTCGATTCTCCCGTTTGAGGCCCTTGCGGGTTATTTTTTGTGCGGACTTTATAATACGGTTCATACCAGTCGTTGACCCACTCCCAGACATTCCCC
>CAZEBI010000039.1:0-14149 GCA_964510355.1 uncultured Nitrospina sp.
CAAGGTGGACCGTGTGGAGAGACCGGATGTAGACACTCTATACATGAAAGCCCTGGTGACATTGACCGGTCATGGTGGTTGGCCGCTCAGTATGTTTCTCACTCCCGACCAGAAACCGTATATGGGCGGAACCTATTTCCCTCCTTTTGCGAAATTTAACCGTCCGGGTTTTTCCGAGATACTGGGGCAGGCGCATGACCTTTTCATTGGCAACAAAGATCAAGCCCGTGCGCAAAATATTTTACAGAAAATGGAAGACCAGGTCGGCGCGGTTGCTACCGAGGCTCCCGGCAACGAATTGATTCAAGAGGCGGTGGAAATTTTATCTGATCGATTTGATGAGGATTATGGCGGGTTCGGCTCAGGAATGAAATTCCCCGAACCCATGCATTACAGCTTGCTGTTGCGCCATTGGGCGCAGACAGGTGAAGGCCTGACGATTCTCGATAAGAGTTTGACCGGCATGGCAGAAGGCGGGTTGTTTGACCAGTTGGGCGGGGGCTTTCATCGTTATTCGACGGATCGCAAGTGGCGGGTGCCTCATTTCGAGAAAATGCTTTGTGATAATGGGTTGTTAGCCAAGATTTTTCTGGATATGTTTCAGGCCACCAAGCAGGATATTTATCAAGCTACTGTAAGAGAAACATTCACCTGGCTTTCGCGTGAAATGACTTCCGATGAAGGTGCATTTTATGCCAGCCAGGATGCGGACTCAGAAGGCAGAGAAGGAACCTACTACATATGGGAATTAAAAGAAGTCATGAACCTGTTGGGCCCCAAACATGCCAAAGTTTTTGCCCGGGCTTATGGGCTCACCCCCCGAGGACATGTTGACGGGGGCAATGTTTTGCATATCAGTGAGCGGGTCGAACAATTGGCTGAGGCCGAAAACATCGCCATTTTTGAAGCCGACCATATTTTAAAAAAGGCCAAAGAAACTCTTTTGCAGGCGCGTGAAAAAAGGCCACGACCGGCGCGCGATGAAAAAATAATCACCGCCTGGAACGGGCTCATGATCACGGCTCTGGCGCATGGGTCTTCTGTGCTGGGGGATTCCTCCTATCTGGATGCCGCCACCCGCTCCGCCGATTTCATCTGGTCGAAACAATGGAATCCGGCAGAGCAGAAGCTGTTGCGGATCTATAAAGATGGCATCAGTAAGATCAACGGTTGTCTTGATGATTACGCCTATTTTCTGCAAGGACTGCTCGCACTTTATGAAGCGGGGCTGGACGACAAGTGGATCGTGCGGGCGCAAGAGTTGGCCAACGCCATGACCGCAGAATTCTGGGATGAAGATGCGGGTGGGTTTTTTCTTTCCCCCCGGTCAGGAGAACCTCTGATAGCCAAGTTGAAGAACTTTGCCGATGAGGCCTTGCCTTCGGCCAATGCCGTGGCGGCTTTGGCTTTACTGCAATTGGGGCGGCTCACAGGAGAAGAAACCGGTAGAACAGAAAAAATATTACAAACCGCAGATATGGGAAGAAATCCGGCAGGGTTCACCGGCCTTTTATCGGCTTTGAGCGCATTGAACCTTCCGCCTGTCGAGGTGGTGTTTGCCGGGTCACGCGATCATTCTGGTTTCGATGAAATGTGGAAAGTCCTGCACACCGATTACCGCCCCAATAAAGTGATCGTTTGGAACGAGAACGAAACTACGGGAAAATTGCTACCGCTGGCACAAGGCAAGAGCGCGGAAAAAGGCGAAGCCACCGTTTATCTTTGCCAGAACAATACCTGTCACGCTCCGGTACAAACCGCAAAAGCCCTGAACAAGCTTCTCGACAGGCCGCAAGAGATCCGCCTGAATATTTTTAATCAGGAAAAAAAGAACGCCCAGATATTAGAACAGGAACAATCCAATTTCTTAGGCGTGATGGGCAACATCTTCCAGCAGGTCGGCATCCAGAAGAAACCCCCTCGTGAGGGAGGCAACTAGCCAGAAAAAGCAAATCCCCCCGACCCCCTTCGTGGAAGGGGGAGTTTAATGGACCCCTCTTTTACAAAGAGGGGCTGGGGTGATTTGAAAACCTCTTTTCCAATTAAAAAAGGCATTCATAGACGGGAGGGACCATGATGAAGAGAAAAATTATTACTCCAAAAATCCATAACGAATTTTTTAAGGTACTGCTAATGTTTTTACTGCGGAACAAATCAGAAATAAAAGTTGGTAGTGCATAAGCCCACAGCAATATTAACGGTAAAAGAATGCAGGCCACAAAAATCTTGAAAAATAGGCTCCCGCTTCCACACATTTTATCCAAACCCTGTTGTCGTTTTGGTTGTCATGCACACACGGCTTTTTTTACTTTGATGTTTTTTGCATTTCTTGTCGCTTTGGCGAGATCGTAATCCATTTGCAAACCCAGCCATACTTCGGCACTACTGCCAAAAGCTTTTGCCAGCCGGATCGCCATTTCTGGGGAGACTCCATTTTTTCCGTTTACCAGATTGCTGAGAGTGACCCGGCCCACGCCTAATATCTCGGCTCCCTTGGTAACGCTTAAAGACAAGGGTTCCAAGCATTCTTGTTTTACAATTCTTCCGGGGTGAGGAGGGTTTTTCATTTTCATGGTTGCACCTTTTTTTGTTAAATACTCTGTTTGCTTTAAGTAAGGCAAATCCCCCCAACCCCCTTCGTAGAAGGGGGGGCTTCAATGGACCCCTCTTTTACAAAGAGGGGCTGGGGTGATTTAGAACCTCTCGTTCGATACCTGGGCTAATGGTAGTCGATCAACTCAATGTCCCAGGTATCTCCGTCTTTAAACTTGAAGATCACACGCCAGTTTGCTCTCACTGTTACGGCCCAGAACCCTTTTCGTGACCCTTTGAGAGGGTGCAGGCTAAACCCCGGCAGGCTTATGTCGTCCGGGTGTTTGGCACGGTCAAGAATGGCGAGGATATGCTCGAGCTTCTGAACATCCTGAAATGTTATTTTACTACGGTCCGCTTTCTCAAAAAGGCGTTGCAACCCTTTATGTTTGAAACTTTGGATCATGAGTCTACTGTATAGTGTATATGTACAATAGTCAATAATTATGGGAAAGCCTTATCTGAACACCCGTCTCTGTAAATAAATTTCAATCGTGTTTTTGGCGTTGCTGGCGACGGCTATATCGCTCATGCCGCTGTGGTTGTAATCGCCGCTGGTGATGGCGAGTACGGTGCCGCCATCGATAGTATAATCGCGGGTGGGGTATTTGAAAGTTTCGTCTGCATTGTGGATGACGATTGAAAACGTGCTGGACCGCGAATTTGCGACGGCGACATCTTTCAATTTGTCCGGATCAAAATGCCCGGTGGTGAGCGCGAAGGGTCCGCCTCCGCCTGAAAAACTGATAGGTTCTTTGAAAGTTCCGTCGCCGTTGGAATAGAGCAGGTATAAATTGTCTCCCTGGCTCGAAGCAAAAGTCAGATCGGTTTTGCCATCGCCATTCATATCGCTGGCTTCCACTGCGAGAGGTCCCAGGTTTTGCGCCAGCCGCTTGGGTTGCTGGAACGTGCCATCTCCGTTCCCCATATACAACCGAATGGAACTGGCACCGGAACTGTTGACAGCCAGGGCAATATCCAGGTGTCCGTCGCCATTAAAATCCTGGGTGACCCCGGAAAAAGATCGGGAGCCGGTCTGATAGGTGACACCTTTCCTGAAATAGCCATCTCCAGTACCCATATACAATTCCATTTTGCTGAATGTCAGGGTGACGGCGGCATCGAGTTTGTCGTCATGGTTGAAATCTCCCAGAATGATGTTTAACGGGATTCTTCCGGTGCGGGTGGCAATGGGTTTTCTGAAACTTCCATCTCCGTTGCCTTGCAGCACGACAAACATATCTGCGCCACGGGAGTTGACCACAAGGTCGGGATAACCATCCCGATTGATATCTCCCACCGCCGACATAGTGGGTTCGGCGGCTACGCTCGAATGCAAAGCGGGTCGAAAACTGCCGTCGCCTTTCCCGTAAAGGATAGAGATCGTATTGCTTGTCGTATTGGCGGAAACCAGGTCTGGCTCGCCGTCCATATTCAAGTCGGTGGTCAATAAATGCGCGGGGTCCTGATCCACCGGCATGACATCAAATTTGTAGAATAAATCTGGTGGAGGCTGGGGGAAGTCGCAGGCTGACAGAAATAAAATGGCGCAATATATAAGGGCCCCCCTCCATGATAGAGAGTTTTGTATAATCCCGAGATGCTTCGACAGGCTCAGGATGACACCCCAAAAAACCCCGCAGTCGTCATGCTGAGGCTCTCGAAGCATCTCGCCTCTCCACTTTATCGACTTATGCAATGGTTTCTCCACGGCAGAGATCGCTGACATTTTAGGGCCATAAAATTTTTTTTTTAATGAAACACATGAGATTTCGGCGATGTTCCCTTGATTTTGTGACACGATTATGCAAAAATCCATCTTCACATAAAGTCATTATATAGTGAATTGAGCAGGTAGAGTTAAATCCATTCATATTTGTGCATGTTTGCGCATTTCAACCCCTCGCTCCAGATTGGATCTGGGGCTGTTCTTAACCCATGAGGAGGTATCCGTTGCGATCTTACCAGAGTGTTCTGATTCTTAAACCCGATATTGACGATGCACGTGCTGATGACGCCTTGGAAAAAATAGGTGAGTTCATCAAGAGTAATGGTGGGGCGTGCCTTAAAGTCGAAAAATGGGGTAAAAAACGTCTTGCCTATCGGGTAAAGAAAAACAGATTCGGGATATACCTGAATATTTATCATACCCTTGAGTCCGCCCAGGTTTCCGACCTGGAAAATAAATACAAGCTGTTCGATTTGATCATCAAATATATGTTGGTCCGGTTGTCGGATGACGAGCTTGAGAGAGCCATGGGCAATGGAGATGAAGAGGCCGAAGGGAAAGAGGACACCGCAAAAGTTGCGGCTGACAGTGATTCTAAAAAAGAAGGCTCCTGATTAACCCAGAGACTGTAAGGATCTGATATGGCTTCATTCAATAAGGTACTTCTGATGGGCAACCTGACTCGGGACCCTGAACTGCGTTACACCTCAGGCGGTGCCGCCGTTGCCAGTTTTGGCCTGGCAGTCAACCGCAAGTACAAGGCAGGCGAAGAATGGAAAGAAGAGGTCTGTTTTGTCGATATCACGGTCTGGGCCAAGCAGGGTGAAAACTGTGCTCAATATTTGAATAAAGGCAGTCTGGTTTTTCTTGAAGGTCGACTCAATTATCAGAGCTGGGACGGCGATGATGGGAAAAAGCGCAACAAACTGGAAGTGGTCGCCAATAATGTTCAGTTTTTGACCCGGCAGGGAGACAAGGTGAGTATGAACACAGACCCGGCTCCCGGCGGCCCCGGCCCAGCTGCCGATGACATTCCATTTTAATAAACAAATAAATTAAAGAAGGTAATTATGCCTGAGACTAAAAAGCGTTCATTTTTTTCTAACAAAATTTGCAGATTTTGCAATGACGATCAGAGCAAGGTTTTTATTGATTTTTTTGATATCAAGGCGCTGAAACCGCTGATTTCCGAAAGGGGCAAGATTGTGCCCTCACGTATTTCAGGGAATTGCGCCAAATGCCAGAGAATTTTGACCCGGGCGATCAAAAAAGCCCGAAGCATTGCTTTGTTGCCGTTTGCCGCTGAGCAGTAGCCTTGGCTGGACCGTTGCAGTCTAAAAATCTGCTGATTCCGATAGTTCTGGTTTTTGTGCTCTTTTTTGCATTGGCGGTTTTTCCGCCACTGGGGGCGTTGATCGGGGTTTTATCCCCTTTCCCGCTGGTCTTTTTATATTTGCAGAAGGGTCGGCCGGTTGCTCTTGCCTTGGTTGCGCTGATTTTTTTCGTGCTCCTGTCATTGGTTGGATCTAGCCAGGCTATGTTGTTTTTAGCCGAATATGCGTTGATGGCCCTGGTGCTCGGAGAGATGATCCGGTTTCGCTTGCCGGCTGAGAGGTGCATTGCTTTTAGCGCTTTGGCATCGGGTTTCGTGTCGATCATTTTTTTGCTGGCGTTGTTCGGTGATCAGGGCACTTCAGTAGAAGATTTTTTTGCAGAGCAGGTGCGCGCTCATTTTTCCCAGTCGATGGTGGTTTTTGAGTCGATGGGTGAGGATGCGGAGCAGGTCGAGCAGATGAAAGCCTTCGCGGAACGGGCGGCAGAGGGGTTTGCGGCATCGTATCCGGCTTTTTTGCTCATCGGGTCTTTGATCGGTGCGGCGGCCAATTATGCGTTGATCCGAGCCGTCTGGACACGGTTTTATGGACCGGGCCTGTTTCCGGCAGGGGCATTTTCCGAATGGATTTGCCCGGAAAATCTGGTTTGGGGTTTCATCCTGTCTGCGGCGGCGTTGTTCCTGGGGCAAGGCATGGTTTCTGCTGCCGGGCTGAATGTTTTTCTGCTGATGCTTGTCATCTATTTTACGCAGGGAATTAGCATTGTCGTTTATTTTCTGAAAGCCAGGAATGTTCAGGTTTTCTTTTGGTTTGTTCTTTTTATATTAATTTTTGTGCAACCGATTTTAATAGGGTTGGTGGCTGGGTTGGGTGTGTTCGATATCTGGGCGGATTTTAGAAAGCTTAAAACCTCTGTTGAAGATATACCTTGATTGAAAGCACCCTGACTCTTGAGGAAAGGAAAATTTTATGAAGCTGTTGTTGAAAGAAGATGTAGATGGCCTCGGGTTCTGTGGCGATGAAGTAGAGGTTAAAGACGGGTATGGCAGAAACTTTCTGATCCCCAAGGGCAAAGCTTTGCTTGCGACTCCCAATAATCTCAAGGCTTTTAACCATCAAAAGCGTGTGGTCCAGGTTAGAGTTAACAAGATGCTCTCGGAAGTTCAGGTCATTGCCGACTCCATCGAAAAGATGACTTGCACGATCAAGAAAAAGGTTGGCGATACCGGAAAAATGTTTGGTTCGGTGACGGCGCAGGAAATTGCCGATTTGCTCAAAAGCCAGGGTGTGGATATTGACCGACGCAAAATCCAGATTGCCGAGCCCATTAAAAGGGCGGGGGAATATGAAATTCCCGCCAAACTTCATGCGCAAGTGACAGCGAAAATCAAGCTTGTGGTGGAAGCGGAGTTGGAAGCTGCTGAACCTGATGCACCCGCTGAACCCGACGCAGAAGACGCTACGACCGCTGAACCCGCAGTGGAAGATGTTGCGACCGCTGAACCGGATGCTGAGGAAGAAAAATAAAGCGGCCTGTTAAAACTCTGGCAGGTTGCTGAAAAACTATTAAGAGTAACTCCCTCTAAAACTCCCCTTATAGGGGGGGCTAGGGGGGTTAAACAATTGACCCGACATGAAACGACAAATGCTAAATAGTTTTTCAGTGACCTGCTAGTAAAGAATTATGGCTGATGCCCTGACCGACATTTCTCTCAACAAACTGCCGCCTTTTAACAAAGAGGCCGAGCAGAGTGTTTTAGGGGCTTGCCTGCACTCCGAAGATGCAATTGCCAAAGCTCTTGAAATCCTGAGCGAAGAGGACTTTTACAAGTCCACCCATAAAAAAATATTTACGGTAATGCGCGAACAGTTTGAGGGCAATGAGCCCATAGATGTTCTTGCGTTGGCAGATAAGCTCCGAAGAAAAAATGAGTTGGAAGAGGTGGGGGGGCTCGAATACCTGGGCCTTTTAGAAGATTTTGTGCCCACCTCTACCGCAGTGACCCACCACGCTAAAATCCTCCGGGAAAAAAAGATCCTCCGCGACCTGATTCAAACTGCAACCGAGATTGTTTCCAGCGGCTACAGCGACAACGATGATGTCGATACCCTGCTCGATAAAGCCGAGCAGGCTATTTTTGAAATCTCTGAAAAAAGAACCCGACAAAGTTTTTATAAACTGCCCGAGATCGTTAAACAGGGTTTAACCAACCTGGAAAAACTTTCCCAGCAACCGGGGATGGTGACGGGCGTGTCTACCGGCTTTACCGACTTGGATAATATGACGGCGGGTTTTCAGCCCTCGGACCTGATCATTCTGGCGGCCCGGCCCAGTATGGGTAAAACCAGCTTTGCTCTGGATATTGCCCGCTATGTTTCTTTAAATAAACAAATCCCCACGGCTTTTTTCAGTCTCGAAATGTCCAAGGAACAATTGGGCATGCGGCTTTTGTGTTCCAAGGCGCAGGTGGATTCTTCCAAGGTTCGCACCGGTTATCTGGCTAAAAGTGATTGGCCTAAAGTGCATGATGCCGGACGTGAGCTTGCCGAAGCACAACTATTCATCGATGACAGCCCGGCTTTGTCGGCTTTGGATATCCGCGCCCGTTCCCGCAGGCTTGCGGCGGAACAACCTCTGGGGCTGATTATTATCGACTATATGCAGTTGATGCAGGGTCGGGGCCGGACCGAGAGCAGGCAGTTGGAGGTCTCGGAAATATCGCGGGGGCTCAAAGCCCTGGCCAAAGAGTTGAATATCCCGATACTGGCCCTTTCCCAGTTGAGTCGTGCTGTTGAGAGCCGACCGGATAAGCGGCCTCTTTTATCTGACCTCAGGGAATCGGGTTCCATTGAGCAGGATGCGGATGTGGTCATGTTTATTTACCGCGATGTTGTTTATAATCCTGAAACAGAAGATCCAGGTAAAACAGAAATCCTGATTCGCAAACAAAGAAATGGTCCCATAGGGGAAGTGTTTTTACATTTTGAAAACCAGTTCACCCGCTTTTATGATAGCTCTCCCCGCAAAGATGCCCCGCCCGAAGCGGACCCCTCAGATTTTGAACCCGCCTTTTAAGCCTGAAATTTCCCCCATGCGGAAACCCAGTTTTATAATTTGTTTTTTTGTTTTATCGCTAGCATTTGGCTCCGTGAATACTACGGCGCAAACGCATCCCGATGTGTCTGGGGTTCCCCCTCAAGCCAGGGGCGATTATTATTTTTCTCAGGGAAAATTTAAGCAGGCACTGGAAAACTATAAACAGATCATGGAGGGTGGAGCCGACTCCAGCACCATTTTTCGCAATATGATCAAGGCCTGGAATGCGACCGGGGCTCTTGATGAAGCAGAAATATATTTAAAGGCATACCTCCAGTCGCACGAAAATTCTTCTGCGGTTTGGTATGCGTTGGGTTATCTGTATTACTTAAGGGATGACAATGCAAAAGCCGAAGAGTCATTTAAACGGGCGACAGAACTGGACCCTGCGAATGGTTTGGCCTGGAATAACTGGGGAGCCGTTCTTGCCCAAGGCAAACATTTTTCAGAAGCGGTGGAAAAAGTGCACACCGCAATTGGAACTCATCCGCGCGAGTTGATGTTTTTTTTCAACCTGCAGAAAATTTATACCGCGATGGGTGAGGGGCAACGGTTTGAAGCGGAATACAATGACCTTGTTGCAAAGGAAGGCTCGGCCTGGGGGTATGGCAAAACCCTGGCGCGATCGATTCGACAGCAGGCATTCAGTGAATATGGCGAGGGAAACAAGGCGATTGCCGGGTTTGAAAAAATTCTAAGTATTTACCGGCAGATCGATGATGTGATGGGGCAAGTACCCACCTTATTTGCCCTTGGCCTGCTGTATGAGGAAAGTGGCGACACCCTAAAGAGCCAGGATTTTTTTAAGCAGGTATTGGCGATCAATCCGGATCATATTCAGGCGCGAGAGAAAATAAAAGCTATCGATTAGCTCGGAGATCGCATGTGTAAAAAGAGCAAATCCCCCCAACCCCAGTTATATCCTCTTCATTAGTCCTCATGCCCCGCACGGGGTACTTCGTAGAAGGGGGAGCTTTAATGGACCCCTCTTTTTAAAGAGGGGCTGGGGTGATTTAAAAACTTCTTACGTAATATCCGGGCTAGGCTTTTGGTTTAACATATTTTTACAGTGACTGAAAGATGCTGTTTTCGCATTTATTTCGCTTTTTGGCTTGAAGTGATTTAACTGTTGACAAATAAGGGGTTTAAGCGCTAGGATTCGAGGGTTGTTAACTTCTATCGAGGAGACAAAGTGGGTAAAGACGAATTTACCATAGTTATTTTTCCCGGAGCATTGGGTGCTCCAAAAAAACTGCGTTTGCCAAGACGTTTTGCAAAGTTTGCTGTTTTGGTATCTTTTGTGGTTTTAGTCGGGGTTCTGGGTTCGTCATTCTACTTTGTTCAGCAATATTCGCGATTACAAGGTAGCGAGACAGAGTTGGTCAAGCTTCGCCGGGAGTCAAAAATTCGCAAAATCCAGGTGGAGAAATTTGCCCAGCAGGTAAAAAACTTTGAGACGGAAATGGCCCGGCTTGAGCGTTTTGAGAAAAAGCTCCGTGTTATTACGGCTCTTGAAAACTCTCCCAAGTCGATTGAGAAAAACTGGGGGGTTGGCGGGCCTTACGGGTTGAGCACGAACAGCTTCACGACGGCAATGGGTCGAGGGGCGGCCAGCATGGTGGAGCGTTTATCCAGTGGTCTGGACCACTTAGGCCAGCAGACAAAAATTCAGAGCATCAGCTTTCAGGAGCTGGATGATTTTTTTAAGAATCAAAAATCTTTACTTTCTTCAACCCCATCAATTTGGCCCACTCGTGGTTGGGTGACTTCCAGTTTTGGATTTCGCAAATCCCCTTTTACCGGTTTAAGGGAAAAGCATGAAGGTTGGGATATTGCGGCCCGAAACGGGGCTCCGGTGCGTGCTACGGCGGATGGTGTGGTTGTGGTCGAAGGCAGAGAGTATGGTTACGGGAACCTGGTTGAGATCGATCATGGTTATGGTGTTGTTACGCGTTACGGGCATAACTCCAAACATCTGGTCAAAGTGGGAGATCGTATCAAACGGGGGCAGGTTGTTTCGCTGGTTGGAAATACCGGGCGGAGCACCGGGCCGCATCTCCATTATGAAGTGTTGCTCAACGGGGTGCCGGTCAACCCTAAAAACTATATTTTAGAAGACTAGGTGGTTATTGAATCACCGGGTTTTTTCCCCACCCAATACCCCGAACTTTCTTTCCTGCGTGCATCCTTTATATACGAAGATGGGTTCTTCGCAAAAATTCCAGATTATAAATTAATTTTCAAATTAATTTTCAAATTAACTTTCAAATTAACTTCAAGGATTCGATGATGGTGTTTGGTTTTATTAAAAAACTAGTGGGTACCCATAATGACCGCGAGATCAAGCGGCTTCAAGGGTATGTGGATGCTGTGAATGCTTTGGAAGACGAGATCAAGGCACTTTCTGACGATCAGCTAAAAGCTAAAACACCGCAACTGAAAGATAAGTTGGCCAACGGTTCCACATTAGACGATATCCTGCCTGAGGCATTTGCGGTAGCCCGTGAAGCCAGTTGGCGAACGCTTGAAATGCGTCCTTTTGATGTGCAAATTATAGGTGGGGTGGTTCTGCATGAAGGCAAAATAGCGGAAATGAAAACAGGTGAAGGAAAAACCCTGATGGCGACCTTGCCGGTTTATTTGAACGCTTTGACAGGCAAGGGTGTGCATGTCGTAACGGTCAACGATTACCTGGCTACCCGTGACAGCCAGTGGATGGGCAAGATTTACAAGTTTCTGGGTTTGTCTGTGGGCATGATCTATCACGATATTTCTGAAGAGGATAGAAAAGCCGCTTATGCCGCAGATGTGCTTTATGGCACGAACAATGAATTCGGCTTCGACTATCTTCGCGACAATATGAAGTTCTCGAAAGACCAAATGGTCCAGCGGGAATTGAATTTTGCCATTGTTGATGAGGTGGACAGTATTTTGATTGATGAAGCCCGGACCCCGTTGATCATTTCGGGGCCTGCGGAGGAATCCACGGATAAATATTACACGGTGAACCAGGTCATCCCTCAGTTGAAAAGAGAAGAGCATTACCTGATCGACGAAAAGGCAAAGACGGCTTCCTTGACCGATGAAGGCATTGCCATCATGGAAAAGCTGTTGAATGTGGAGAACCTGTACGATCCTGGCAATATTGAAACGCTTCATTGTCTCAATCAGGCGGTTAAAGCGCACGGGCTGTTCAGAAATGAAGTGGACTATGTGGTGCAGGACGGGGAAGTCATTATTATCGATGAGTTCACCGGTCGCATGATGGCGGGAAGGCGCTACAGTGATGGCCTGCATCAGGCTTTGGAAGCGAAAGAGGGCGTAAAAATAGAAAATGAAAATCAGACTCTCGCCAGCATCACTTTCCAAAACTATTTTCGTATGTATGAAAAACTGGGCGGTATGACAGGAACCGCAGATACGGAAGCAGAAGAGTTTGGTTCTATTTATAAGCTTCAAGTCGTTGTTGTCCCCACCAATCAGCCCATGATCCGGGAAGATTACCCGGATGTGATTTATAGAACGGAGATGGAAAAGTTTGAGGCGGCTATCGAAGAGATTCGGGAATTGAATGCAATAAAGAGGCCGGTTCTGGTGGGTACGATATCCATAGAAAGGTCGGAACTTTTGAGCAAAATGCTGAAAAAAGCCGGCATCAAACATAATGTTCTCAATGCCAAACATCATGAGAAAGAGGCTGAAATCATTGCGCAGGCGGGGCAACCCGGAGCCGTGACCATTGCAACGAATATGGCCGGCCGAGGCACGGACATTGTTTTGGGCGAGGGCATACCGGAGCTGGGAGGTCTGCATATTCTCGGGACCGAACGTCATGAAAGCCCACGCATTGATAACCAGTTGCGGGGGCGTTCTGGCAGGCAGGGAGATATGGGTTCTTCCCGCTTTTATCTCAGCCTGGAGGACGATTTACTGCGTATTTTCGGGTCTGAAAAAATTTCTCCTTTGATGGCCCGACTGGGAATGGAAGATGGACAACCGATTGAGCATGCCATGGTTTCCAAAGCGGTTGCCAATGCCCAGAGAAAAGTGGAAGCCCATAACTTTGATATCCGTAAGCACCTCCTGGAATACGATGATGTCATGAATCGCCAAAGAGAGATCCTTTATACCCTGCGCCGGGAAATCATCAATACGGAGGATGCCAAAGAAATTCTGATGGATATGGCCGATGAGGTGGTGGATGAGGCGCTGGCTGAAATTGCTCCTGAAAAAATATATGCGGAAGAGTGGGACATTGACGCTTTAAATGAGTTGCTGGAAAGACAGTTTTCCGTTCACATCGAAAAACCCGAAGATCATGAATTGCTCTTGCAAGGCAAGACAAAGCTGGAGCTGGAACATTGCAACAGGGAAAAACTTCATGATGCCATTATGGAAGCGGTGACGCAGGCCTATCAAGCGAAAGAAGAGGGCATTGAAGCCGGGTTCATGCGGCATGTTGAAAAAGTTATCCTGCTACAGGTTCTGGATGCACTCTGGAAAGACCATCTGTTGGGAATGGATCATCTAAAGGAAGGCATCGGGTTACGGGGTTACGCCCAGAAAAACCCTCTGACAGAATATAAGAAGGAAGGGTTTGACCTGTTCAGTAACATGATGACACGCATCAAAGAAGAAACGACGGAATACTTGTTCAAGGTTCAGATTAATCAAGAAGTTGAAATGCAGGACGAACTCGTCAGCAAACCGCAACAGGTCGTAGAACACCGGGGCGAGGTGGAAGCTTCAGAAAAACCGGTAACCATTCGGCGCGATGAAGAAAAAGTTGGACGCAACGACCCCTGTCCGTGCGGGAGTGGTAAGAAATACAAAAAATGCCACGGGAAATAAAGGCGGGTTACATATTTTCTGAGGTTTCCTGGCACTCAATGCATAAAGTGGTCAACGGCATAATTTGCAGACGCTTCATGCCGATCTTCTTCTCGCAGGACTCACACTCCCCATAGGAACCATTGTTTATTCTAAACAGGGTATCTTCAAGCAATTTAAGCTCATTTCTGTCTCGGCTGGTCAACTGAAAGAGCATCTCTCTGCCCTCAAGGTTTGAGGCAAGATCAATTTCGTTGCTGAATGTCATATCCCCAACATCGCGCTCCACAGACTCTGAAGACCGGATCAATTTGAGTAATTCGGCTCGTTTGGAAACAAGTCGCTCACGGATCTTAAGAACCGCAGGGTCGAGCTGAGGATGTTCCTGCCTGACCAAGCGTAATTTCCCAGGTTTTAGAGCGGCTTTTTTAGCCTTCTTCTTGACAGTTTTTTTCTTAGGGGCAACCTCTTTTTTTGCAGGGGTCTTCTCTTTTACGACTTTCGTTTTAGTCGCAACCTCTTTTTTTGCAGGGGTCTTCTCTTTTACGACTTTCGTTTTAGTCGCAA
>CAZEBI010000039.1:14249-18151 GCA_964510355.1 uncultured Nitrospina sp.
CCTTCTTTTTTACAGAGGCCTTCTTTTTGACGACTTTCTTTTTAGTTGCCATTGCCGAATCTCCTGGTTTAGGGAACTCTAAGATGAATTCATTCGGGACGGTAACTCAAAACCCTAGCACTTCCCCCAAATCTGGGTAAAAATTCTTAGAACTGTAGCATTTGGAAAAATAAAGTACAACAGTTTATTTGCCCATAGGCTCTATTTTGGGGATGGCTGATATTTCTTGGCCTCCCTTGGCCTCTTCGGATATGACGAAATAACGCATTCTGAGGGCCTCAGGTCGAAATAGAGTTGCCATGCTGTAGATATTGGGAAAAAACCCTATTTTGTTTCATAGTCCACAACAATGGATGAGGAGCAAAGGGATCGCATTTTTTTTACAACGGGCAAATGGTTTTTATGGCCTGCATAAGTTTTTAAACCCTCGCGATCATCAAAAAATGTAGTGAGAACGATATCGTAGCTTCTTTCCGAGTTTAGAAAATCAGTTCCAATTTCCAGGAATCTCAAGGTTTCAATATTCCCCTTCAGGCTGTTGAGGGCTGTCAGGGCCTCCGCAAGAGTTTCCTTTTCTGCCAGTTTGAACATGACAATATGTTTGATCATCAATCGTTTCTCCCCGTGTTATAGTTCTTATTTTCATAATTATGTGATAGGTGACTTATGTCCTGGTGGATGGGTGCAGGTCTGGGGTTTTTGCGTGGTGGCCCTTTTGGTGCTGTTGTCGGCGGAACCATGGAGTATTTTCTTGCTAAAAAACTCCAGAAAAAAGACAGCTTGCCAGGCATAGTCCACCAGGGCGAGTTTATAACATGTCTGACAGTTATTTTAACGTATGTGGGTATGGAGTCGGGGTCGTTGAGCCCACAAAAAATAGCAGTGATGCATAAATTCTTTGTGAAAAATCTGGGCCATGGCCCCGAGGATTTAAAACGCCTGGATCACTTGATGACGGAGGCCCAGTCAAAAAAACCGGATATCGACCCGTTCATCGAGAACTACAAAAAATCCTGCCGAAACAACTATAACCTCCTGCTTCTCGCCCTATGCTACCAGATTGCCCTGGTTGAGAATACCCTGAATGAAGAAACGGAGGCCCTGATAAAAAATATCGCTCTGATATTGCGGTTATCTTATGACAAACATAACGAAATCAGGGCAAAATATGCATTGCAACCTCTGCAAACCCCTTACCATGTTCTGGGGCTTGCCTCGGGTGCCTCGGGTGAGGAGATCAAAAAAGCCTACCGTAAAATGGCCAGTCATTATCATCCTGACCGGGTTGCCAGGGAAGATGAAAAGACAGTTCAACAAGCTCACCTGAAGTTTCTTGAGATTCAGTCGGCTTACCAGGAATTGGAAGCGGCCAGAAAAATTTAGGTGTCAGGAGTTTCTTTGTCAACGCCGGGTTCCTGGTCCAGTTTGCGCACGATCATGGACTGGAGTTTTCGCTTGCTGGCTTCTTTAACGGTTATTCGATAAGAGTTCACCATAACCTGGTCTCCTGGGTTGGGAATTCTTTCCAGCCGGTTGATGACCAAACCTGCCAGGGTCTCGAATTCCCCGCTGGGGAGATCCCAGTTCAAGGCCTCGTTGAGAATACCTATTTCTGTACTCCCCTCCACAAGGTATCCACCATCGGCGTAGGGTTTGTAGGTTTTTTCGGGCTTGTCGTATTCATCCTCGATTTCACCGACAATTTTTTCAAGCAGATCCTCAATCGTTATCAACCCGATACATCCGCCATATTCATCCACCACGATGGCCATATGCAAGCCCCTTTGCTGGAGTTCCTTGAGGAGGTCATCAATTTTTTTATTCGGGGGAACATAATAGGCTGGCCGGATGAGATGGGTCATGGGTGTGTCGTCAACAGGCTGGTCGAGCAGGTCGAAAGTATTCAAAATTCCGATGAGGTTATACATTCTTTCATGAAAAACAGGCATTCGCGAAAAACCGGAATCGTTGGCGGCCTCATGCGCCTCCGTCATTGTTGCCGTATCTTTTATTGCGGTCATCTGAATGAGGGGTACCATGCAATGTTCAGCCCGAAGTTCTCCGAAATTGAAAATGTTATGAATGATTTTCTTTTCTGTTATTCCCAGGTCGACGGTCTGTGATTCCAGGCTCAATATTTTTCGCAACTGATCACGGCTAAAAGTTTTGGGTTCATCCGCAGAAGCTAACTGCACCCGGTTGGTGATTTTTGCCGATGCTTTTGATAACCAGGATATAAAAGGGGACAATATTTTATAGAAAAAAACCAGCGGGTAAACCATGAATAACATGAGCGAATCGGCACGGTGCTGAAAAATTATTTTCGGAATGATTTCTCCCGCAAAAAATATCAGGGGCGCGATGATTATCATGGCCATCCACTCTCCCGAGTCCCCGAAATGGGTGACCATGAAGGCGGTGAACACCGTAGTGCTGGTCACCATGGTCAGGTTGGTTCCCAGAGAGGTCGTGGCAAAAAGTCGCTCAGGGTTGTCGAGCAATTTCAAGATGGACCGGGCGGCGGAGCTTCCATCATCGGAAAGTTGTTTCATCTTTATCCGGTTTACAGAAACCATGCCGATTTCGGAACCGGAAAAAAATGCTTCCAGCAGTATTCCCAGTGATACCAGTATGAGTGTTGTCGCGAAATCCATCAGTTGTCTATGTCTTGCCCGTCATCGGGCTTTTGTGGGGGGCTCATAAGGGTGAGGTGAAGGCTTAAAATTCTGGAGCCGCGCATTTTTTCAATACGAAACTTGAACCTGTCAATGGTGGTCGACTCCCCCGATCGGGGAATCCGGCCAAACAATCCGAAAACATAACCGCCGACCGTGTCGTAATCATTCTGCGGTAAAGTTCCCTTAAAACTTTCATTGAACTCTGTCAGGCTATAAGCGCCTAAAATACGAAAATGGTTTTCATTGATTTTTTTCAATGGCAGTTCGTCTTGCCGCATTTCACTGTCTATTTCGCCGACCAGTTCCTCAATAATATCTTCCAGTGTGACCAGTCCGCAGACGCTTCCATACTCATCAAGAACGGTGGCCATATGCCGTTTTAGTTTGCGGAACTCTTCGAGCATCTCCTTGATCTTTTTAGACTGTGGAACCGAAATAGCAGGGTGCAGAATATTTTTGAGATTTACTTTTTCGCGTGGCAAGTGTTTGAGCCGCGTCAGGTCCTTGGTAAATAAAACGCCAAGCACCTCTTTTTCACCGATGTCATATACCGGAACCCGGGAATAAAAATTTTCTATAATCCGTGGCAGTATGTCATCGAGGCTGTCCTCAATATTTACGGTGAACATATCTATCTTCGGGGTCATGATTTCCCCCACAGTCGTGTCACCAAACTCAATAACATTCTGGATCAACTCGCGTTCATCGGAGTCGATAACACCTTCTCCTTCGCCCACCTGAACCATAGTCCGAAATTCCTCATCGGTGATGGGAGATTCTTTAAGGACATGCGGCAGGATTCCCATGGCCCCGATGATTTTCTCTGTCCATATGCTGAACAGTTTTTGGGCGGGTTGAACAAGTTGGGCAAATGCTTTTAAGGGATAGGCGGAAAACAAGGCGTAAGGCTGGGCAAACTTGATAGAAACACTCTTGGGGATGATATCTCCGAAAACCAACAAAAGTATTGTGCTGAACCCAATCGCGATGCCCACACCGATACTGCCAAAAATGCTGATGGCAACAGAGGTGACCACGACAGATATGGCAATATTGACGAACTCGTTGCCGATATAAATGGTGATGAGCAGTTCGCGCGGCTTATCCAGGAGAGAATTTACCAGTCGACCCAAACGTCCCTTTTTCTCAAGCATATCGTTGAGTTGAAGAGGGTTTAGAGAAAAATAGGCGACTTCTGCTCCTGATACCAAAGCTGAACAGATC
>CAZEBI010000040.1:0-18140 GCA_964510355.1 uncultured Nitrospina sp.
CAGCTTCTCCAGTAATAAAAGATTTATCTCGGTTGCAAAAATTTTCACCCGAGTTAATAAAGCAAGGAAGCTAAAAACTTAAAAATTAACGACCAGAACTTTTCAGGGAGGAAAAGACTATGGCTGCATTAAACATAAACACAAACCTGGCTTCGCTGAACACGCAACGTGTTCTCGAGTTAAGCCGTTCTCAGTTGGGGAAGTCCATCACCCGCCTGGCTTCAGGCATCAAGATTTCAGGTGCCTCGGACGGTGCCTCAGAACTGGCCTTGAGCGAAAGCATTCGCTCAGATGTTCAGGCCTTAAAACAAGGCTCCAGAAATCTCAATGACGGCTTGTCTTTGGTCCGTACCGCGGAAGGCGCTTTGAACGAAGTGTCGGGCATTCTCATCCGGCTTCGAGCCCTGGCATCCCAGGCGGCTAACGGAACAGTAGGTGCAGATGAAAGAAAAACCGTTGATCTGGAATATCAAAATCTCTTAGCCGAATTAGACAGAATCTCCAGCACGACCGAGTTTAGAGGAACAAAACTTCTCGATGGGTCGCTGGCAAAAGCTGCTGCAGAAGATATTATTCTTCAGCTGGGGATCGATTCATCCGCCGATAACCAGATCAACCTGAACGATGAAATTGACCTGACCGAGGTAAGTCGGGCGGCTTTTAACCTGACAGATTCAAACGTCACATCCCAGGGTTCCGCCTTTCTCGCGCTCAATGATTTAACAGCCGCTATCAATGACTTGATTGACATTCGTGGCGCGACAGGGGTGACACAAATTCGCCTGACCTCTGCTTTGAACAACCTCAATGCACAGATCGAGAATTTGACAGCGGCGGCTTCAATCATTCGGGATGCGGACATAGCAGAAGAACTGGCCACCCTGACTAAAAACCAGATTCTGGTTCAGGCTGGCGCCGCCATGCTTGGACAGGCCAATCTGATTCCGCAAGCTGTTTTGACGTTGTTTGAAGGAATTCAATAACTGACTGATGACGAGATGAGGGAAGCTTCTAAACTTCCTTAAGCATCTCGTTCAAAAATAAAAAGGAGATTTAAAATGTCATTAACAATTTTTCCGCAAGCGTTTTCTGTGGGTTTTTCGCCCCAGTACCAATCTGCAAAACCCCCCGCGCAAGGAACCGCCGATCCGCCACAGATAGCTGTCAATGGGCAGGTTCCAGCAGGTGAGCCAGCAAAACTGAACACCGTTAAAATCATTTCCGATGACAACGATGTTTCTTCTGACAGCACGGGGCTGGCGGGTTCTAAAAATAAAACCCGGGTCCGTGTAGACCCCGAGTCCCAGAAGCTCGTCATCGAAGTCGTCGATGAGAAGACAGGAGAAGAGGTTCGCCAGATCCCAGGAGAGCAACGACTGCGCCTGAGTAAAGGAATCAGCGAGTACAATAACGCGGCCTTCAATCACGAGCAAACCGATAGTGAGCAGCCCGATAGTGCGCGGCCCGCTCAAGACCGGCCTGCCTAGCCTGCGTATTGCGTTAGGGGTTCTAAATCACCCCAGCCCCTCTTTAAAAAGAGGGGTCCATTGAAGCTCCCCCTTCCACGAAGGGGGTTGGGGAGATTTGCCTTTTTTACTCAAGAGGTGTGTTTTAACAAGAATGATTTTGCTCTCCCCTGCGCCTCGCAAATACTTCTCAACAACCCGATGCTATAATAACTGCGATTATTTCGGTCGTAAAAACAACTCTTCATAATTTGCAGTGAAAAAATTTAAAACAGGAATCGTTGGTTGCGGACGCATAGGGAGCCTTCTGGAAGAAGACCCCTTGCGCGGTAAACCTTGCACTCACGCTGGAGGTTTTTCAGCCCTGCCCGCAATCCATCTATCTGCAGGCTGTGACATTGACCCGGAACGACTGAAAAAATTCGGCAAACGCTGGAATGTAACCGGACTCTATTCTGATTACAGAGAAATGCTTAAAAAGGAAAACCTGGATATTCTCTGCATCGCCACTTGGACTCCACTCCATGCCAGCATGACCCATGCGGCGGCACAAGCTGGAGTCAAAGGTATTTTCTGCGAAAAACCTATTGCGATCGACCTGAAACAGGCGCAGAAAATGGTGCGCATTTGCAAAAAAAACAATATTCCCCTGATCATCAACCATGAAAGAAGGTGGGACGCTTATTACCAGCAAGCCCGCAAACTGATTGTCTCCGGGAAAATAGGGGAAATAAAAACTCTCATCGGCAATACCCTGAGCTGGAAACCGGGAAAACTCTCTGTAGCCGAGCATGGCGGCGGCCCTCTCTTTCACGATGGCACCCACCTTACTGATCTTCTACTTTTTTTTGGCGGCCCGGTGACCTGGGTCTCCGGACATGAAACAAGACCGGGTGGAAAAAAATATATCGAAGAAACCGCATGCGCCATGCTGGGCTTCAAAAATGGTGCGACCGGATTCATTGAAGGCGGTGGAGCCCGGAAATATTTCAATTTTGAGTTAGACATTCAAGGTTCAGAAGGTCGAATACTCATTGGCAATTCTGGCCGGGAACTTTATATCACTAAAAAGAGTCGGCGTTTCACCGGCTTTCACGAACTGGAAAAAATATCTTTTCCCGAACCCAAAAAACACGAGTCTCCTTTTATCGGAGGGGCGCGCGAAATGGTCCGAACAATTCGCACAGGAAAGGCCGGAGTTTCAACAGGAGCCGATGGGTTGCGGTCCCTTGAGATCATTTGTGCCGTCTATCAATCGGCACAGAAAAAGGGCAAGCGCGTGTTTATTGATAAATAGCAGTACTTTAAAAAATATTTGATTGGAAATCACATCTCTCCTATGATATTTTTTTGACATAGTATTTTCCTGCACGATGGTTCACTTCAAGTTTTTCTGCTAACAAAAAAAACAACCCACCGCAGGCGGATGGAAAATAAAACCCCGGACTTGAAAATCCCTTGGAAAGATTGCAGTCTTATGGAGAACCCGAATGATCGAGGTTGAAAATCTTACCAAGTACTACGGCCCAAGAAAGGCCATCAATAATTTAACCTTTCAAATAGAACGAGGAGAGGTCGTTGGCTTTCTTGGCCCCAACGGGGCAGGTAAAAGCACGACCATGAATATTCTTTCATGCATCCTTCCGGCATCCAGCGGAACAGCCCGAATACAGGGGCACGACACCTTTGAAGATTCACTGGCGATCCGAAAAATAATCGGTTACCTGCCGGAAACCCCGCCACTCTATCCGGATATGAGTGTCCGCGATTATCTGATGTTCGCCGCAGAAATCCGGGGAATGGCAGGCAAACAAAGCCAGAACGCCGTGGAAAGAGTGATCGAAAGATGTTCATTAAAAGATGTCGGCCATCGCATCATCGGGCGACTCTCTAAAGGGTACCAGCAACGCGTTGGATTGGCACAGGCTATGGTGCATGACCCGGACATTCTTATTCTTGATGAACCGACCATTGGTCTGGACCCCATTCAAATCATAGAAATCCGCAAACTGATCCAGGAACTTGCCGCCTCACACACAATCATACTCAGCTCACACATTCTTCCTGAAATCACACAAATATGCCAGAGGGTCATCATCATCAACGAGGGAGAAATCGCAGCAGTGGATTCGTTGGTGGGTTTGACCGCCTCACTGAGAAAAAGCGAACGTCTCTCGATGACTCTCAGGAATCCAGGTGATACGGTTGTGGAAAAATTAACTGCCTTAGAGCAGGTGCTTTCCGTTTTGCCCGGCGAAAAAAACCAGTTCATGATTGAATGCGAGTTGAACTCCAACCTGCAGGATGAATTTGCACGCCTGGCTTTGGAAAATCAATGGGGCCTTGTTGAGATCAAACCCATCGCCATGAGCCTGGAAGAGGTATTCCTCAAGTTAACCATCGAAGAAAAGGATGTGAAGGCATGAGAAGCGCCTGGATCATTGCAAAGAGAGATTTGGGGTCATTTTTCAACTCACCCATTTTTTATATCGTCACCACGGTCTTTTTAATTCTATACAGTTTTATATTTTTTAATATCCTGAATTTTTTCAGTTTGCAGAGTTTTCAGGCAGGACAGTTACAGGCTATAGGAATAGACTTGAACCTGAACGAAATGGTAATTGAACCCAGCTTGCAAAACATGTCGGTCATTCTATTGATGATCATCCCGATTATCACCATGCGTAGTTTTGCCGATGAACAGAAAATGAAAACTTTCCGTCTCCTGCTTTCCTCGCCGGTTCATCTGAGGGAAATCATTCTCGGAAAATTTCTGGCCTGTATGATTGTGGTCGCGGTAATGGTTTTAATTTCTTCTTATTCTATCGGCTTCCTGTTTTTGCTGGGAGAACCCGAGCCCGGCCCTATTGTCACCGGCTATCTTGGGGTTTTGTTGATGGCAGGCTGTTTTGTGTCAGTAGGGATTTTTGCTTCATCCCTGACGGACAATCAAATTGTCGCCGCCGTTTTGACCTTCGGATTCTCCTTATTCATGTGGGTCATCGGTTGGGGTGCTCAGGCTACAGGCTCCACCACCGGACAGATACTTGAATTTCTTTCCATCGTCGATCATCTGGAACGTTTTTTAAAAGGCATGGTGGACACCAGCGACCTGGTGTATTACCTGAGCTTTATCTTATTTGGCCTTTTCCTCTGTCACCGCGTGCTCGATTCCAATCGATGGAGGTAAAACAATGAAAAAACTTGGCCTCATGGCAGGATGGCTGGCTCTAATAACAGGTTCTATTGCCTTGTTTTTTTATATTGTCCTTCCCGACCTCAAAAACATATCGGCCTCGCTGACAGTCGTCTGCCTCATCAACGTAATATTTTTCTTCATTGCCGAAGGCCCAAAATTAAAACAGCACCTGTCCTCGCGTTCTGCCCTGTACGGCGCAAACACTCTGCTCCTGACCACCATAGTTCTGGGCGTATTGATATTTGCCAACCTGCTTGCTTTCCGCCATAAACATCGTTTTGATTTCACTGAAACGGGATACTTTACCCTGGCACCGCAAACCAAAAAAATCATTAGCCATCTTCCCCGCGAAGTGAAGCTGACGGCTTTTTTTCAAACCGAATCGCCGGAAAAAGCCGCCTTTGCCAATTTGATTGCCGGTTATCTTGAAGAAACCGACAAAATTGAACTGCAGTATGTGGACCCGGACAAAAACCCCTCGGTCACCAAACAATATGGCGTCACCACATATGGAACCGTGGCCCTGGAAAGCGGCACCCGGGAAACCAAGATTCAAAACCCCACCGAGGAAAATATCACCAACGCATTATTAAAGGTAGTCCGCGATGAACAAAAGACGATTTATTTTCTTGAGGGACATGGCGAAAGCAAAATAAGCAGTGACAAAAACGAAGGCTATGCCACAGCCAAAAAAAATCTTGAGCAGGATGGGTTCATCGTCAAACCTCTGCTACTGCTGCAATCGGGGGAAATCCCCAAAGACGCTTCCGTGCTGGTCATTCCCGGCCCTAAAAAGCCGTTGCAGGATGAAGAAAAAGCCATCATCGAAAACTATTTGAATTCCGGCGGTTCGGTATTCATGTTGATCGACCCGAGGTCTTCATCCGACATGGAAGGTTTTCTCAAAAAATGGGGCATCACGCTGGCAGAGGATATGGTCATCGACCCCATGTCCAAGCTTTTTGGCGGCGATTTTGCGGCGCCCGTGGTCAATCAATACACGGCCCACGCAATCACCCGCGACTTTGTTCTGGAAACTATTTTCCCGATCATACGATCCGTCCGGGAAATACCGGTCAGCGGCATCACCACAACGGAACTTTTGAAAACCGGCGCTAACAGCTGGGCAGAATTCGATTTTGACTCGGGTACCGTACAGTATGATGAGGGCAAGGATGCTAAAGGGCCGGTTTCCATCTCAGTGCTTGCCACAAAAAGTCTCACACAGGCAAGCGAAAACGCAGAAAATCCAGATAACAAAAAACCCGCGCTAAAGGCCAGCTTGCTGGTGATCGGCGATTCAGATTTCTCCAACAATCGCTACACCAACTTTTCAGGCAACGGAAATTTTTTCCTCAATGCCATCTCCTGGCTTGCCGAAGAAGAAAACCTGATTTCTATTCGCCCTAAAAAAAGAAAGAATACACCCATTCAAATGACCCAAAGTTGGGGTTACGCAATATTCATCATGGGTGTCATCGTGTTTCCCGGCCTGATTGCCGCAATGGGAATTCGCACCTGGTGGAGGAGACGCCAATTATGAAGCTTATGAGAATTCGCGCCTGGCGGAAGAGACGCCAATTATGAAGTTTAAAGGAACAGCCCTGATGGCGGCTGTGTTCCTGAGTCTGGTGCTTTATTATTTTTTCGTTGACCTGCCCACCGAACAAAAAGAAAATACCCAAAAAGAACAAGCTGGGAAAGTTCTCCCCTTTGGAGCCGAGCAAGTGCTTGAGTTTTCTCTGACCGGCACTGGCGAAACCATAACTTTAAAACGCAAATCCCCACAGAGCTGGGGTCTCATTGTTCCCCTTTTGGCACCCGGCGACTCTGCCGAAGCAGAAACCTTTTTGACAGAAATCGGAAACATTAAAAGAACCCGTGTGGTGGAAGAAAACCCCCAGGACCTTTCCATTTACGGGTTGCGCTCTCCATTGCTTAAAATCCATTTTAAATTTGCCGACAAAACAGAAGAAACCTTGTTGTTCGGCGATGAAAGCCCCATGGGGGGCGATCTCTATTTCAAACTGGAAAGCCAGCCTTCCGTGGTCATGGCCTCTGCGTCCATATCCCGTTTTGAAAAATCCGTTTACAGTTTTCGCGACAAGACCCTGCTCAACTTCAGCACAGGCACCATCCAGCACATACAAATTATCAGCGAGGAAAAAAACCTGGAGTTTAAAAAGAAAGATGATATCTGGAGAATATCAGGAGATGTTGACGCTCAAGGAGACAAGGATGCCATCATGAATTTTCTCCAGTCCATTCAATTTTCCCGCGTCCTGGAGTTTGTCGATGAAAGCCCAGACTCGCCCTATGGACTGAATCCACCGAAACTGAAACTGATTTTGGAAAATGACAAAGGCAAAACCCATACCCTTGTCCTCGGTAACCCGAAAGAGGGGAAGGGCTATTTCGGCAAAATCAATGATGCTCAAAATATCGTGCTGGTAAACACCCGGCTTTTCGAGACTCTCGCCCAAAAAACCGTGGCGTTTCTTGGAAAAACAGTGCTGGAATTTGAGGAAAAGGAAGTTCTTGAATTGTCGCTGCGATCTGAGAATGAAACCATTCGCCTGGTCCGCAGAGAAAGTAATGAGTGGGATATTCAAAGCCCTGTAAAAACAACCGCCGATCTTGCCACCATCAACAGCCTGCTCTTTGATCTCCAGGAAGCCAGAATTACCGAGTTCATAAAAATCTCCATGGATATTCCCGAAGCATTTGGCCTGGACACCCCGCAAAAATCTTTCAGCTTGAAAATGAAGGACGGAAAAAGTTGGTCCCTGCAATTTGGCAATCAAACCAGCGATGGCCAACAGATGTTCGCTAACCGAACCGGTGAGTCCAGCGTATTTTTAATTTCCAAAAAAGTGGTCGACAAATTATTTCGCAACCTTCACGATTTAAGAAATAAAAAACTGCTGAAATTTGCAAGCGACGCAGTAAATAAAATCTTGATCAAAACGCCTGACAAACTTTTTGAGTTGCAAAAAAAGGGCTCGGAATGGAGCCTCGAAAAACCAGAAAAAATCAAGACCCCGCATCGTGGCAACGACCTGATCTGGACCCTGAAAGGACTGGAATTCAATTCGATTGTCACCCCGCTCCTGCCAGCAAATCTCGCAGGACTGGATGCCCCCTTGTTTACCATAAGCCTCTGGGGAAATGGCGAGATTGCCACCTTGAAGGTCGGGAAACTTTTTGACTCGGAATATCTCGTTCAAACCGGAGGCCAGCAATACCGGGTCAAGAGTAAATTTCTCGATGCCATCCCCCTGGACATAGAGAAATTCAAGCTCAAATAGGCACAACACAGGCAGTACGAGCTACGATAAAGCCAATTTTTGTGCCCTACCCTATATTGTAAGGTTAAGTCCTCAACCATACATTATGTTGTGGATAAAAAATAAAATACCCGAAAACCTATTTTTTTTCGCCACATAAACACATATAAACAAAGTAGTTATGAATTTTTTGGCAATTTCTTTCAAATTACCCCTTCACAGGCACTATATGTAGTGGTACTTTTTTCAAAGCATACAATATAAAGGAACTGCGTTTTAGGTCAGGCGCTGTATTTGACCAGGTTCCGAATGTCGATTTTTCTGGAAGAAATATAAAAATTGAGAGCAGTTACAGATCTTCCAACGGCGGGTTACTAGAATAGAGGGTTCCATAGAATGAATGAGATGCATCCCAGATTTGATTTATCAGAAGCAACCAGTGGGATGTGTGCCAGTCTCAAACCCCTTCCCAAACCCCCAAATGTTTTGAGCGCCAGCCGAAGCCTTCTTTTGATATCGGTTGATGAAGTCCATCCAATTGGCGCAGTATGGAACCCCTTTTTTACGTCGGGCTTGGCCTGACAAAATAGTAACCCGCCTCCTTTCTTTAAAAGGATGCGCCCCGCCTTTGCATGAGTAGAGCAGGTTTGGTGGTATCTACCTCCATGTCAAGGACGGTTGATTAGGGAACCATTTTAAGATTTAAGGTTTGACTCGGGAAAGGCGGGGCGCACCCCCACTTTCCCGTTTTTTTGCCTTAAAGCAGATAGCAATCGCTTTCCCCCTCCTGCTTGTTTATAATTCCCCCCAACTAACCATTAATGGAAAAGATGATGAATAAAACTGTTCCTTGCAAAGGTGATTACCTCCCTCAATATGCGCACCCGGGCGATGCAGGGGCCGATTTGAAAGCTGTGGAAACCCTGACCATTGCCCCCCGAAGCCGGAAACTGGTTGCCACAGGAATTCGCCTGGAGCTTCCCGAAGGCCATGTCGGTTTGATCTGGCCGCGCAGTGGGTCGGCGGTTAAACTGGGGCTCGATTGCGGTGCCGGGGTGGTCGATTCGCATTATCGCGGCGAGATAAAAGTCCTTCTCTTTAACCATTCCGATGATGAAATCCACATCCAGTCTGGCGACCGCATCGCCCAGTTGATCATCCAAAAAGTGGAGACGGTCAATTTTATAACCAGCGAGAGCTTGAGTGAAACCGCCCGCGATGCAGCCGGGTTTGGATCAACGGGAGACCTGCCTGTTGCAAGTCCGGGTCAATAATTTCATCCTTTTTGACATAGGAAGTTTCAATGTTTTCAAAGACAAGTTGGCTTTTCTTCAAAAAGGGAAAAATCTGATTCCCCAGTGATTGAAAAATCAGATATAATACATATATCGCACATTATTTTAGTGAGCTTCGTATGGGATTACTCGCCTGGGTTCAGAAACAATTTGGCCTTCCAGTGGATATGAAAAATGAAAACAGTCAGGAGTCTGTGCTCGAAGGCCAGTTCAAGGTGCTTCGCATACAACCGACTCCCAACCCGGATGCCTTCCAGTTTATCTTAAACGGTAAAGTCATCGGGGCCGGCACAAAAACTTTCGACTCTCCCGATGATGCCGGGGACGACCCCATGGCCAAGGCCTTGTTTGATATTTTTGGAGTGCAAAGTATTTTCATCAAAGAAAACTTTGTCACCATTACCAAGTCCAATACCGTGGGGTGGCATACGATCATGGAAAAAATCGGCGGCGCCATCGAAGCGCATCTGAAATTTTATGAAAAGGGTGATGAGGCCGAAAAAGATAAAGACGTTCATCCGGTGTTGGAAAACTTCAACAAGGAAGATTTTTTCAATTACAACGATGAGCGAAAAACCGAAGTGATCAACGCTCTGCTCGATGTTGCCATTCGCCCCGCCCTGGCAAACGATGGCGGCGGAATCAACCTGCTCTCCGTGGAAGAAAAAACCATCAAAGTCCACTATCAAGGAGCCTGCGGCAGTTGCCCCAGCTCGACCACCGGAACCCTGCAATACATCGAACAATTCCTCAAAGAAGCCATTCACCCCGACATCGAAGTCCAAGCAACCTAACCACCAGCGTGACGCTGGACCCGACTAGCAATAACTTTCGCTGACTAGCAACGACTCATCTCGGCTTAATAAGTTTTTGCTATCTGCTCCCGGGCGGCTACGCCGGTGTTATGTCCTCTTCGCTAGCCTTCATGCCCCACCCCGAAAGAGGTAAAACAGGGGTTCGATTCCCCCTGGGGTTACTCCCTTAGCAGGGAGGGGCAGTGTTTACTTTCCCAACCGGTTCACCAAACCCGCATCCTACATTGTTTTCCTTGTGTTATATTCCCTCAGGGAAGCTGTTTATCAGCGTTCCAAAATGTGTTCGATAGGCCATTTTTTACACTCCATCTTTTTGCTATATAAGATAAAGTGTTACGTCGACCAGTTGAAGTCGCAACCCAAAGCGAACATTCTCATGAAGAATAAAAGATTTAATGACGAAAAAGAGAATGAAAAAAATAATTGCTTCCTTCGAACTCAGGGGAGCAAAAACTAACGATATTGACAGTAAATGAGAAACATCTGGTCAAATCCAAAGATTTTTATTAGCCTTAATAAAGCGTTGGCCTTATTCTGAACTACTTTCAGTGAATTTTTATGGGAAATCGCGGTTTAGAAATCATAAACAAGCTTTTCAAGGTTTCTTTTGTACCCCTCATTGTTTGGTCGGTATGGTTATTCTTTCACCCATTTGAGGTTTATGGAGATATTAAAAATTTGCAAGTGGCTTTAACCATGGTTGTCGGGTCTTTCATCGCAGGGGCAACGAGTACGGGAGGAGGGGCGATAGCCTTCCCGGTCTTTACGAAAGTTTTGGGAATTCCAGCGCAGGATGCAAAAGTATTTTCCCTAGCCATTCAAAGCATAGGCATGACATCAGCCTGTTTCGCAATAAGACGTTTGGGCATCAATGTGGAATGGAAGATAGTCCCCTGGGTCAGCTTTGGAGGTGTATTGGGCATTGTATTTGGGATTGGCTGGTTGTCTAAGATGATCCCTTCGGACTTTATAAGAATCATTTTTACTAGTGTAATAACAACCTTCGGTTTTGTTTTATTTAAGATCTACCAGCTAAAAAAATATAATGTTGGGTTTCATGAAGAAATCGGATCCTTTGGGAAAAAGCAAAAACTCCAGTTTTTGATTATTGGTTTTGTGGGCGGAATAATCAGCGGTCTCATTGGGAACGGAATCGACATCATGACATTTTCAATCTTGGTTCTTTATTTCAGAATAAGTGTAAAGATCAGCACCCCAACAAGCGTAGTCCTTATGGCAATCAATGCAGTAGCGGGATTTTTATTTATTTGTTTGTTTCAAAATAATTTTAATCCAAAGGTCGCCGAATATTGGATCGCCGCCATGCCTATTGTGGTTTTTGGAGCACCTTTGGGTGCAATTGTTTGTAGTTTTTTAACAAGAAAAACTATCGTATATTCCCTTATTACCTTAATTTTTATTGAGTTTATCTCGTCATTGGTGTTAATTCCTCTCAGGACCCCTCTGGTGGCATTTGCTGGTATAATTGGAGCAATAGCCTATATTTTCTTTAATAGGATCAGTCTTCTTGCTCCAAGTAATTCGCAGGAAGAAACCTTGTAATCGGAACATAAATGTTGTTCCAAACGGTATTTCAGATCCATTATTTTGAAGTTAACGGAATCAATTAGCCAAAATTATATTAGGGCAGTTGCGAAGGGTTTTATATGAGCCGTGTAAAAGAATTTTTAATCAAGCTTCCCACAATGACTTTATTGACTTGTTTTGCCATTACAACAGGTCTGATTGGATTTGGAGGTTGGTACGCTTGGAATATATACAATAATACGGTGAATGATTGGGAAAAAGCATCAGAGATCCAGCGGTTAAGTAGAGAAATTATCTATATGGATGAAGTGTTGACGATGTCGGCACGTATGGGAGCTTCAACTGGAGATGATTTTTGGGAAAAACGCTATTATAAAAGTGAACTAAAGTTAAGGATGTTAATAGAGCAAGCCAAAGGAATCAGTCCAGAGAAAGTTTTTAGGAGATTCATCGAGCAAACTGAAAATGCAAACAATATTTTGGTGGACATGGAAGTTAAAGCTTTTTCAGAGGTCCGCGAAGACAGAATGGACAAGGCAAGGGCTATTTTGTTTGGCCAGGAATATGAAGAACAAAAACTGATTTATTCAAAAGGAATAAATGATTTGACTAAAGAAGTTGCTCGGGTAAATCAAAAAGATATTAATGAGAACGCTCGGCGTTTGCTGGTGTTTAGTATTGTTTGTGTTTTAGCTTTGTTTGTTAGCTGGACAGTAGGTTTGATAGTGATGGCAAGGTATGTTTCCCAGCGCAGGGATGCGGAAGAACAAGCTTTAAGCGAATCCAAGTTTCCTTCCGAAAATCCCTTTCCGGTCCTAAGGATTTCCAATGAAGGGAAGTTTCTTTATTTAAACAAAGCCGCAGAAATACTCTGTCTGAAACATGATTGCCAAATTGGCCATCAAATCCCGGAACTGTGGAAGGAAATTCTTACCGAGGCTTTATCCACCCAGGATTGCGTCAGCTTTGAGGAAGAAATTGAGGGGAAATGGTTTTTTATCAATATGGTTTCAATAAGTAATGAAGACTATTTGAACGTCTATGGACTGGATATAACCGAAAAGAAAAATACGGAGGTCTCCCTAAAAAGATATACTCAAGAGCTCAATATCAAAATGAAAGAGTTGGAACAGAGCAATCAAGACCTCAAGGGGTTTGCAAGTATGACGTCTCATGACCTACGGGAACCTCTCCGAAAGATAATCACCTTCAGCGGCATGCTGATGGAAACTGAAACGCAATTTGACGAAAAGGGACAAAAATATGTCGAGAAAATTTTAGCATCAGGCCAAAGGATGAATATTTTAATTGATGATATTTTGTCTTATTCAAGGCTGACCAAACCAGACATCAAATTGGACCGAATCGACCTAAATGATATTATTTCGGAGGTAAAGAAAATAGTATCATTAAAATTGAAAGAAACTGAAGGTAGGGTGGACTTTGATGAATTACCTATTGTCAGAGCGAATTGGACCCAAATGGTTCAATTATTTCAAAATCTGATTATAAATGCTTTGGAGTATAAAAGAGACGATACACCGCCGGTTATTCAATTGAGCTCTAAGGTTGTAGACGAAAATTTTGTTGAAATTTCGGTATGTGATAACGGCATGGGGTTTGATAGCCAGTACGCAGATTTAATTTTCAAGCCATTTGAAAGATTAAGCTCAAGTAAAGCTACTAATGGCACTGGATTAGGGCTGGCAATTTGTAAAAAAGTGGTATTAAATCATGGCGGGGAAATAACCGTTATCTCTCAAGAAAAATCAGGAACAACGTTCTTTTTTATATTACCTAAAGAACTCAAAAAATTATGAAAATTAACGAAAAATCAAATGGCAAATTTCTAGTTTTAATTGCTGAGGATGATGAGGATGATTTCGATTTCATCTGTGAAGCGGTTCAATCTTGCTGCTCAGATGTGATTGTGAAGTGGGCCAAGAATGGTGATGAAACCTTAGATTATTTATATAATCGAAGAGCATACCAAGAGACTACTGATTTTCCCAGGCCTAAAATATTGTTACTGGATATACATATGCCTCAGAAGAACGGGTTAGAAGTTTGTAAGATGATTAAAAACGATCCAATGATAAAGAGCCTACCCACAATTATAGTTTCAACATCGCATTCGGAGGAAGATATTCAATCGGCATATCGGTATGGAGCAAACTCTTATATTAAAAAGCCGGTGGGTGTTGAAGAGCTTGTCGAATTCAGAATGTTAATTTGTTCGTATTGGTCTTCTTTGGTTTGTTTGCCTTCCTGAAAGCTTGCTGAATATTCAAAAAGTAAATCCTCCGTGACAAACCGTCCTTTCTTTTGGAGTTGACCTTTTCCCCTCAAACTGGATGGTTTAAAAGTAGAATTTTTCTGTTTAAAACATGAAAATTGTCTACACTTTGTCTACAAAAATTCCCATAAAAAAAGCGATCATCCAAGAAGGACTAACCGCTTAAAACTTTATAATATAGCCAGTTGCGGAAACCTTACCGTAGCAAGATTATTTGTTCTCCCGGCCTCTCACGCCGGTGCCTGGTGGTTGAACAGATAGTCGAGGGCGCTTTGTGGGTCGGGGACCATGGCGTACATATCTTTGATGCTGGCCTTGGCAAATTTTAAATCTACCATTTCGTCGAAGGTCGCACGTAGGCCGTTATAAAAACCCAAAGTATTGATAAAAACCAGCGGCTTGTCGGTAAGGTGTAATTGGCGCATGGAAAGGATTTCCATGGCTTCTTCAAGGGTGCCGATACCACCTGGTAAAACGATGAATGCATCGGATCGCTTATCCATCACCGCTTTTCTCTCACGCATATCCTTGGTAACGATCAACTCATCGGCCTCGGAATATTCGATATCCTTGGTCCTGAAAAATTCCGGCAGGACACCGACCACCCGCCCCTTCTCCTCGTGCACGCCCCGAGCCACGCAACCCATCAACCCGATCGAAGCCCCGCCGTAGACCAGTTCAATCCCCCGTTTTCCCAGTTCGCGCCCCAACTCCAGAGCGACACGTTTGAAGGACTCATCCACCGAGTGGCTGGAAGCACAAAAAACACAGATCGCACGAATTTTATCCATCACGACCTCCAATTCCGAAGCGACCTTTAATTTTCTTCCTCGGGCGAATGAAGATTTTTATGCTCGTTGATTGCATAGCGGTCCGTCATCCCAGAGACATAGTCACAAATTCGCAACTCAAGCGACCCTTTATTTTTTTGGACCCATTCGGGAAGAAGTCCCGGCATTTTGGCGTAGGCTTTAAAAAGTCCCTCCAGCGTCAACTCGGCTTTAAATTCCATACGTAAGACTTTGCGGTGGGAATACATGTTTTTGTGGAGGAATTGTTTCAGTTCCTTATTTTTTTCAGCGACTTCTTTTCCAAACGTCGCCATACGAACCGAGGCACAACGCACATCATCCACCGTATCGACTTTATGCTGTTTGAGGTTCTTCATCGTTGCCCGACGAAAATCGCTGATGAGGTCGTTGATGATGCTTCGAACCACCTGATATTTTTTCAGTTTAAAATCCAGGCCCGTATATTGCTCGTCGAACTTTTTTTCATTCTCTTTCCAGAGCGCTACTTTTCTTAACTGGCCCAAATCGAGCAGGTCGGAGGTGATTCCATCATCCAGATCATGGGCATTGTAGGCAATGCCATCGGCAAAGTCGGCGACCTGTGCCTCCAGAGAAGGAAAATGCACGGCTTCATCAGAGGTGACAGGGTTGTCTTTGTCTTGCGAATGTTTACTGATGCCTTCCATAACCTCCCAAGTCAGGTTGAGGCCATCGAATTGGGGGTAACGTTTTTCGAGCAGCTTTACAATTCTTAAACTCTGCTTATTATGTTCAAAACCACCATGCCCTTTCATCAACCGGTTCAACACATTTTGCCCGGTGTGCCCGAAAGGAGGATGGCCCAGGTCGTGAGACAGAGCAACCGCTTCCGTGAGGTCTTCATTTAATTGCAATGATTTACAGATGGAGCGTGCAATTTGCGCCACTTCAAGGGAATGGGTAAGACGGGTCCGGTAATAGTCCCCTTCGTGGTAGACAAAAACCTGGGTTTTATATTCCAGTCTTCTGAATGCGGAGGTATGGATGATTCGATCACGGTCTCTTTGAAACCGGGTCCGGTAGGAATGTTCCTTTTCCTTATGCTGGCGTCCTTTACTTTCCCCGCTCTTCATCGCGTAGGAGGCCAAAGACTGAACTTCTATTTTTTCGAGGTCTTGCCGCTTGATCAAGATGCGACCTGATTTTTATAGGGTGAGTGGATTTTTTTGCTGAAATTCATCATCCAGCCCTCCCTATGAAGGGAGGGAATATGAAAGTATTGCGCTTGATGACGTTGCTTGCTTGACGGGCAATGCAGTACCGGCCCCACGCCTAGTGGGTTAAATCATCGGACAACTGGTCCCAATCGGTCTCTTCTATTTCTTGTTGCGAGATGGGACCCAGAATCTGAAACCTTTCCTTTTCATCAGGACTTAAGGCAAGTTCCTGGAAAGTAATTTCATCCCCCTCCTTTAAACCCGCTTCGAGGATAGAAAGGTTTTCCTGAGCTTCTTGGCTCATATCGGCTTTGCCATCGCTGAAACTGCTATCTTGTTGCAGTTGCAATGTCTCAAACACCTGATCAAAGTTTTTGATGAAGGACCCGCCCATCCCGCCAAACTCATTATTGACCGACTTAAAATATTCCCGATAGAGATCATAATGAATGAATCGGTACTGGCTGATCTTATTCGCTTCCAAATAGTCTTCGGATGCCAACCGGTATTGACCTTCTTGAATATATATCCTGCCCCGGAAAACCCGGGCAAGAAAATGCCGGGGATTTAAGCTCAACACCATATTCAGGTTGAGCAAGGCGATGGCTTGTTTTTTCTCCTTCAAACTGCAAAGGGCCTGGTTGAAATGCCGACGCACTTCCGGGTTCTTATTCTCGAAAAAGCGAAGCAGTGGTTCAAACATGGGGAAAATAAATTCCCCCAGCTTAAACTGGGTGAGACTGACCCAATGACTGATTTTTTTCAACTCCACAAAAACCCCACGCGCTGAAAACACCGGAACATACAAAAATTCCCCGGTTCTGATTAACGATCTATTGGATAGGCTGATTCTAACCAAATTCACAGCAAGCGTCAACCTCCCACCTACCAAATTGCCAGAAAAACAATGGAATCTCTCAGCCCAAAAACTTATAATCATTTATTTTTCTTGACGTTACGGGGTTTTTGATATACTTTTCTAATATGCAATGCCCCGATTGTGGTTACATTTGTTTTAAACCTACAAAGGTCTGCGGGAGCTGTGGCTTTAATTTCAAAAAAGCCGGAACCTCTGGGGCATCCCTGTTGCGCAATGATTCCTTTACTATTTTTGCCCAGCCAAAAACCCAGGCCAAGGATCAGGAGTCATCGGTTGCAGGCAATGAAAAAATTGCTGTCATGGACCCTCCAGCAGAAGGTTCCAAGGAAAGTACAAAATCCGAGGATTTTCTTCTCGATCTCTCCGATACCGAGCAGGGTTCTTCTGCTTTAGAATCATCAACATCCAAGCCAGATAATGCAGAATTCAACCCCATGGAGTTTGATGCGGATATCAACCTCGAAGAAGTTGAAGTTGAAGGACTCGGATTGGGACTGGAACCCGACGAGTCTTCTGAACCAGCAGCCGCCGAAATGGACAACGAAGAAACTTCCCTCGAAATCAATGTGGCACCCGATGATTCCCCGATCGAGATCGCGGTGGAGGAAACCCCTGTCGTAGAAATCGCTCCATCTACAGAAAATGAAATAACGGAACTTGAAATCAATGACTTGAGTGAAGTTTCCCTGGAAAACACCGAAACGATAGAATTGACCCCCGCCCAAAGTCCCGAGCCTGAGGCTCCAGTATTGGACCTTGGAGGGGATGACCTGTCAGAACCTGACGAAGGCCCCAAGGTGGAAAACGAGCTCCTTCAAATAGATGAACTGAACCTGGAAATTGATGATTCAGATGGGCCGCTTGCTACTACAAATGAAGAAATCCCTGAGATTGAAATCGAAGACCTTGGGCTAGAACTGGAAGACCCAGACTCCTCTGCCCCGGAAAAACCCTGACCCCACCCCCCTCGCTAAAACAGAAAAAATTGGATTTTGGGACAACATCCCTTTATAATGACTGGCTCATGAAATAACTCCTATAAGGGGAAGTTCCCGTCGGTTTTTCATCTCAACGCCAAAAACCGCACACCCTGATGACCTGTTTTTTTCTCCCGGACTCTGGATACTCAAGAGAACTACGTATTGTTTATTGAGAACGGATGAAAGGATGGGCAACAAAAAAATTATTTGAAAAACTTATTTTGAACCGGAAAAACCGGCTCTTTTAAATTTATTTATAACCCCAATCAGGAAAAACAACCGCAATGAAAAAAAAATATCTGCTTGCACCCGGTCCTACCCCCGTCCCAGAACATGTCTCTCTGGAAATGGCTCTTCCCATGCAACATCACCGTACTCCTCAGTTCC
>CAZEBI010000041.1:0-17635 GCA_964510355.1 uncultured Nitrospina sp.
TGGGGTTTTACTGAGGGCCTGGGTGCTTTCAAAACCTTTTTGGGGTCGGGCCGTATTTTAGAAAATACAATCCAGTTGGTAATCTCCTGGACGAGGTTTGGGTGGGGCCGTTTCTTTTTATAAGTTTGCCCTTTGAGCGGAACCAGTCTCCATGAATTCCCCATGATACTGAAATCATCGACTGGGCGCTTGGAGTGATTGACCGTTGTGATTCTCCAATGCAAGCCTTTAGAGGTTAAGAAGGTGTCTCCCTCCAAAAAGATTTTTCCGCGAGGACTCTTGATCTGGTAAATAACACGGCTGTCCTTGTCTGTCCGGAGAAACTCTTGCATGATTAATGGAGCTATTTTTTTGACCACTGCATCGCGAAATACCCTTTTTCTTCTGGACCAGGATACTTTTCGCTCCTGATAAGCCAGAGAGCGCATACATTTTTTCAGGGTGTCGATGGAAAATGCGTAGGGTTGTGCGAGTTTCAATTTGTAACCCTGTTTCTCCCCATCTTTTAACGGAGCTGGCTTGACAGTATAGGTGTAATTGCGGGTAGGTTTATTTTTTTGGCCAAGGGCAAGCCCTGGCACGATTAAAATAAACGTCAAGAGCGAAGGAAAAAGAAATCTAGCACGTTGATTCATTTGGATGAAAACACACTCTCAGTCCTCAGATTTCGAGTGGCATTTTTTGCAGGCTGTCTTGACACTGAAAGCTTTTTCACCATTATGGCAGGCTCCACAGTATTTTTCTTTTTTGAGGTTCCGCATCTTCAATGCTTTGTCGGCATCGGTGCTCCCCTTTTTTTTCTTGAAAATTTTATCGTGGCAGTCTGTGCATTGGTTGCCAACTTCGATGTGTTTATCGTGACTGAATAAGACGTGGGGAAATTTTTTAGTGTCCTTAAACCAGATGTCTCCCCCATGCTTTTCTGCGCTGGATGCCGAAAGAGGAAAGGAGAGGCCAACTATTAATGCCAATATCATTATACGAACCATGGTTTCTTCTTTCTCAACTAAACGGAAAATAGGGTGATCATTAGTGCTGGCCTATTTTAACATAGCCCCGCCTGGGAAACCGAAAAGACCTGTTTAAAAGGAGACCTCTTTTAAAAAGGAGCCGATTTTTTGTAAAAAAACGGAATTATCGGGCTGTACATTTTGCGCCTCTGGCAATAGAGTAGGTTATAATGCCAAATTCGTTATTTCTGATTTTTGGGGTTTAAATAAAAATGCTTTTTGAGTTTGAAGATCCAACACTGCAGCCTGTTTTTGAAAAAGTAAAAGCAGGGACTCGTCTTTCCTATGAAGAGGGCGTCACCCTTTGGAAAACCCACGACCTGCTGGGCGTGGGATATATGGCCAACCTCGTGCGGGAACGGTTGAATGGGGACAAGACCTATTTCATTCATAACCGGCATATCAACCCGACTAATATCTGTGTTCACAGTTGTCAGTTTTGTGCTTTTGGTGTCAAGGCGGATCACCCGCACGCCTATGAGAAGTCATTGGAAGATATTTTTTCGGATGCTGAAAAATATAACCAGGGAGAAGTCAGCGAATTTCATATTGTCGGCGGACTGCATCCTGATTTGCCGTTTGAATATTATCTCGATATGTTGAGAGGGTTAAAAAAACGCTTTCCCTCGGTTCATATACAGGCGTTTACAGCGGTGGAAGTGGAATATTTTTCCCACTTGGCACACCTACCGTTAAGAGAGACCTTTGAAAAATTAAAGCAGGCGGGTTTGGGTTCCATCCCAGGTGGAGGTGCGGAGATTTTTGCCAAACGGGTGCGCCGTAAAATCTGCGGCGAGAAAATTGACGGGCAAGAGTGGTTGGATGCTCATGAAACGGCCCACCTTGCAGGGCTGAAAAGTAATGCCACCATGCTTTATGGGCATTTGGAGACGGCGGAAGAAAGATCGGATCATCTGGTGCGCCTGCGACAATTGCAGGACAAGACCCATGGATTTGTGACATTCATTCCACTGGCGTTTCACCCGGAAAACACCGTGTTGGATTTTTTAAAAACTACGCCGGGGCAATTGGACCTCAGAGCGCTTGCGGTTTCCAGGTTGATGTTGGATAATTTTCCGCATATGAAAGCATTCTGGATCATGATCACACCTAAAATAGCCCAACTTGCCCAGTCTTTTGGTGCGGATGATATGGATGGAACGGTTGTCGAAGAAAAGATCATTCATGCCGCTGGTGCGGCTACGGATCAGGTTTTTCATAAGGATCAGATCATTCACATGATTACAGAGTCGGGAAGAAAGCCCGTAGAGCGCGATACGCTGTATGAGAATGTTGACGAGTTGGAGGGCGCATACTAGAATGCCGAGTTCGCATATGAGTATTGAGGTTTGGCTGCAAAAACCTTGTTTTGACGCAATTGTGACAGAATCTTGATAAAAACTTTACATCAAAGGTGTATATGTCTATACTTGATTCATACACCTAAATTTGGGACTGATCACAGGAGTGGGTTTAACGGTTTCCGGGATAATCCGGGGTTTCAACTTTATTGTGAAAAGGGAAAAATGACATGGGGTATGAAGGCAAAAAAGTACTGGTGGTCGATGATTCAGCGGTGATGCGGCAAATCATTAAAAAGAACTTGAAGGAGTTGGGGTTCACCGACCTTGTTGAGGCTGATGATGGTGCCTCAGGTCTGAAAAAAGCCGGCGAAGTGCCGTTGGATCTGATTGTGTCGGACTGGAATATGCCAAATATGACGGGTTTGGAGTTTTTGAAAGCTGTTCGTGCAGACGATAAATTAAAAGGGATCGCCTTTATCATGGTCACCTCCGAAGCAGATAAGGAAAAGATCATGGAAGCGGTGAAAGCCGGTGTCAGTCAGTACATCGTAAAGCCTTTTAACGCTGTTCAGTTGGAAGAAAAAATCAAAGCGATCAAATTTTAGTTTTCCAAGGTGCCAAGGGGTTTCATGAGCGGAATGAACCGGCTCCTGTTGTTTAGTTAAGATACTGAAAAAACAACAGTTTCAATGTTTTTATGCGTTGACGATATCCGAGGTAGCTTTTATAATGTTGGCAGGAATTTATGCTTAACATTTTGAAAATAAAAAAGTTACCTTCGGTTGGGCTGATTGGGCGTTTAGTTTATGTCGGGTTTCGCCCTCAAAGGTTGCTAAGTGAAACGGGGAGTTGGTCCCTAAAAACAGAGGAACTATTCATGGCAACAATAGATTTCACAGATGGGAAAATGCCGAGCGTGTTGACAGATGTAACTCGAGACTCGACACTGTCTATATTCAACACAATTTTCGGATCGAAACCCCAGTTTGACGGGGGTGCAAATGGAAAAAGTATTGGTGAGGGGGTGGTGGGAATCATTTCCTTTATGGGGGATGTGAACTACATCATCATGCTGGCTCTTCCAAAAGATTCGGCAATTGCCATGGCATCCAAGTTTTGTGGTTTTGATATAGATTATGACAGCCCTGATATGGGCGATGTGGTTGGGGAGTTGGCAAATGTTTTGGCTGGGGATATTGTTGCCAGAATGTCCAAAGAAGACTTTAAAGTAACCATGTCATTGCCAACGATCATGCGGGGTCACGATGTGGAGCCCTTGTTGCCCAGAGGCCTGCCTTTAGAGAGGCTCAACTTTTCAATGGCAGAGGGGCATTTTATGCTGAAGGTGGCTGGGGCAAAAGCCGGGGATCAGGTGGGCAGGAAACCGGGAACCTGAGTTTTTCCCGTTCACCCATTCCGTGATTTTTTTTGTGTTGGCCTGATTTGGTAGCTGAAAACGGATCAAGCCTGTTTGCTGGCTGAAAAAAGAATTTTGACAATTTAAGAACCGTGTAGGGGTGGTTTTGGATCATAAATATAAGGTATCTCTAGAAACTGCAGGCCTGTAAAAATTGTTGTTCGAGGGCTCCGCTTTTGGTGGCTACCAAAAGTGAGTTAGGGAACCCAATTAAAAGCTTGTCAAATTGAGGTCGTATGATGAACGATTCAAATAAGGAAGAGCCGGTTGCTCCTGACCTGACCGATGGTAGTTCGGATCAGGATGACGGAATGGGTGAAATCGTCAATGAATTCCTGGTCGAAAGTTACGAAAATCTGGACCAGTTAGATCAGGACCTGGTTGACTTGGAACAAGACCCGAATGACATAAACATTCTCTCCAGTATTTTCAGGACCATACATACGATCAAGGGTACCTGTGGTTTTATTGGGTTCAGCAAGCTGGAATCCGTAGCTCATATTGGTGAAAACCTGTTGGGCAAACTGCGCGATGGCGAACTGAAATTGAATCCTGCCCGCACCAGCGCTCTTCTGGCTATGGTGGATGCCATCCGCCAGATGCTTTCCTGTATCGAAAACGATAATAACGAAGGCAATGTGGATTATTCCGGCCTGGTCGAAACCTTGACCCGGTTGCAGACCGATGATGAGGCGGCACCCCCTGCTGTTGCAGTAGCAGAAGTAAAGCAAGAGGTTCCCGAAGCCAAGCAGGAAGAAGCGTCCACCGAAGAGACTGCCAAGCCCTCTGCCGAAATTGACGAGGACATGGAGCCTATCGTCAATGAGTTTCTCGTTGAAAGTTACGAAAATCTGGATCGTCTGGATAAAGACCTCGTCGAACTGGAGCAGGACCCCGGCGATACCGAAATTCTTTCCAGCATTTTCAGGACCATCCATACCATAAAAGGCACCTGTGGTTTTATTGGGCTCAATAAGTTGGAAAAAGTAGCCCATGTCGGAGAAAACCTTCTGGGTAAACTACGCGACGGTGACCTGGCTTTGAACCCTCAAAGAACCAGTGCCCTGTTGGCAATGGTGGATGCCATCCGGCAAATGCTGGGTTGTATCGAGAAGGATCGTGACGAAGGCAGTGTGGATTATTCAGGTCTGGTGAAAACGCTGGACAAATTGTTGACCGATGAAGGCTGTCAGGAAGTGGCCGCATCCGCACCTGTAGAAGAGAAAAAAGAGGAGCCCCGAAAATTTGTCGCGGCTGAGGACAAAAAGGATCGCAGGCAGGCCCCTTCGGTGGAAGAAGTAGAACATATCGCCAAGCATGGGGACAAACGCGCTACCACCGACCGGCGTAAAGAAACCCGTGGTGTGGCCGATTCCAGCATCCGTGTGGATGTGGATATCCTCGATAGGCTGATGAATCTTGTTGGCGAACTGGTGCTGGCTCGAAACCAGATACTGCAATATGCTCCCGCCAAGGGCGACTCTGCGTTCTTAGCTACCAGTCAGCATTTGAACCTGGTTACCACAGAGTTGCAGGAAGGGGTCATGAAAACCCGGATGCAACCCATTGGCAATATATGGAGCAAGTTTCCCCGTGTTGTTCGGGATCTTTCCATGGCCGTTGGCAAAAAGATTCGCCTGGAGATGGAAGGCAAAGAGACAGAACTCGACAAGACGCTGATCGAAGCGATCAAGGACCCGCTGACACATATTGTCAGGAACTCTTGTGACCATGGCGTCGAAACTCCCGAAAAACGTTTGGCGGCTGGAAAAGACGAAGAAGGTGTTTTGTTGTTGCGTGCTTTCCATGAAGGAGGCCAGGTCAATATTGAGATCAGTGACGACGGTGCCGGGATCGATCCTGAAAAAATTAAAAGGATAGCTCTGGAGAAAAATGTTATCACGCAGGAACAGGCAGAAAGTATGGGCGACCGGGAACTGGTCAACCTTATTTTTGCGGCTGGGTTTTCTACTGCCGAAAAGGTGACCAATGTGTCCGGGCGAGGCGTGGGAATGGATGTGGTCCGAACCAATATTGAAAAAATTGGTGGAACTGTAGATATTCAGAGCGTTCCGGGACAAGGCACGACCTTGCGAGTCAAGATTCCTTTGACGCTGGCAATCATTCCGGCATTGATTATTACCACTGCCGGGGAACGCTACGCGATTCCACAGGTGAACTTGTTGGAATTGGTACGTCTTGATGGCGATCAAGCCAAGAAGTCTGTGGAAACAATTCAAGGAGCTCCGGTTTACCGCTTACGTGGAAATTTGCTTCCTCTGGTTTCCCTCAACGATGAATTGAAGGTGGACAAAGAAGAAGAAAGTGATGCCATCAATATCGTAGTCCTGCATGCGGACGAACGCCAGTTTGGTCTGGTGGTTGAAGGCATCAGCGATACCGAAGAAATTGTGGTCAAGCCTCTGAGCAAACAGCTCAAAGGCATTTCGGCATTTTCTGGGGCAACCATAATGGGGGATGGCAAACTGGCGCTGATTCTGGATGTCATGGGGCTTGCCCAAAAAGCCCGCGTCATTACCGAACATCAGGACAAAGGCATGGGCAAAGTCGCATTGGCCCAGGGAGCCGGAAACGATCGTCAAACCCTGCTCATTTTTGGGCTGGAGGCGGATGATCGTATGGCGATACCGCTGTCTGAAGTCGCGCGCCTGGAAGAGTTTAAACGTGCGGATGTGGAGCAGTCGGGCGAACAGGATGTGGTGCAGTATCGCGGAGAAATCATGCCATTGATTTATCTTAAAGAAGTTCTGAATGGGGGCTCGGCGCAGGAAGATACCGAAAAGGAACGGATGCAGGCTGTGGTTTTCACCCGCAATGGCAGGAGCGTTGGGCTGATCGTTGAGCGCATCATCGATATTGTGGAAGAATCGGTGACGGTCAAACGTGGTGCCAACCGAAAGGGAGTACTGGGAACCATCGTTGTGCAAGACCGGGTGACCGACCTGCTTGATATTGAAAATGTGGTGGAGTCCGCCGATCCCAGCTTTCTGATTGACACAAAAAGCGTTGCCTTAGTGGAGGGGGCCTGACATGACAGAGCAAAAACAATTTTGTACTTTTTATCTCAACAAACATATGTTCGGGGTGAAAGTTGAACAGGTTCAGGAAGTTTTTCGTTACCAGGCAATGACTAAAGTTCCTCTGGCACCGCCTGAAGTGCGTGGGCTGATCAATCTGCGGGGTCAAATTATCACGGCCATTGACTTGCGGGCGCGATTGGGGATGGAGCTTCTGCCGGGAGATAAGCTACCCATGAATGTGGTGGTGAGAACAGAAGATGGGGTGGTGAGCCTTTTGGTGGATGAAATCGGAGATGTACTGGAAGTGTCCGAGGATACTTATGAACGGCCGCCTGAAACCATCCCTATAGAAGTAAGAAAACTGGTGCTGGGTGTTTATAAGCTGGAGAGTCGGTTGCTGTTGATTCTGGATTCTGAAAAAGCGGTGAATGTCACGACCGAAATTGCATCTTAAGAGGGGCTCTATTTATTCGGTTATCAAGCCGGGAAGCTCTTTGTTGTCAATCAGGATTATTGCAAATCGGGCCGAGTGATACTTGTCATTTGCCTTCATCCCGAATGGGGTATGGCGCTGGCGCCTAGTGGGTCAGAGCCGTCCGACTTTTAGTATTGAAGCGATTTTCTGTCCGATCTGATTGAGGGGCAGAACATGATCCGCCAAACCCGCTCGCGCGACAAAGCCGGGCATTCCCCATACCACACTGCTTTCCTCATCCTGAACAATTACCTGGCCTCCTGCGTCTTTAATATGTTCGCAACCGATCAGTCCATCCTGCCCCATTCCCGTTAAAATAACCGATAAGGTCTTGGCTCCATAAATTTCCGCGACGGAGCGGAACAAAGGGTCTACCGCAGGTCGGCAAGAATTTTCTTGTGGGCCTTGGTTTGTTTTCAGGTAAACGCCATCGGTTTTTTTTTCAAGGATCATATGATAGTCTCCTGGAGCAATCCAGGCTTTTCCCGGTAGAAGTTTTTCTCCGGGCTTTCCTTCCTGAATATCCAGTGGAGATTTTGCTGACAGCCTTTCGGCAAGGAGTTTGGTGAAAAAGGGCGGCATATGCTGGACCAGAACAATCGGCACCGGCAAGTCAGCAGAAAGGGTGGGGAAGAGTTCTGCCAGAGCGTTGGGCCCCCCGGTGGAAACACCGATTGCGAGAACCTCAATTTTCTGCCTCGGGGATATTTTTACTGCCGGACGTTTTATGATCGGAGTGGCTGTTCTTGCGTCAGGCTTGGGCACCGCTGTCGGGGAAGACTGCAACCCCGCTTTTTTTGCACAAAATATTTTGATCTTTGGAATCAGTTCGTCCCGTATCCGTTGCATGGCAATGGATACACTTCCCACGTTTGCGGGTTTGGTAACATAATCCGTAGCTCCAAGAGCTAAAGCTTCCAATGTTTTTGCTCCACCCCGTTCCGTAAGGGTGCTGAACATGATGATGGGCAAATGGGGGTAAGTTTTTCGGGCTTCCGCGAGGCATTGAAGCCCATCCATTATTGGCATCTCAATGTCGAGAGTCAGGATGTCAGGGTTGACCTGCGGGATTTTCTGCAAGGCAATTTTACCGTTGGCGGCAGTAGCCACCACATCGATATCCGGATCACCGCTTAATGTGTCGGTAACAATTTTTCTGACAACCACCGCATCGTCAACAACGAGTACTCTGATTTTTCGCATAGTAAAATTTTTAAAACGGGTGAGAGTTCGCTTAAAGTTTTATAAAACCCAAAAAAACAATGTTATATGACCATCAACTTTAACCTAAAAGGGTTTGAATATCCAGCGGAATCCTTAGCGCAAACCATTTATTACTTCCCCTATATAAGCTTTTGCCCCGCAGGTTGTAGCGTTTAAATTTTTAGAGCTTCCCTAAAGATATGTATACTGGTTCAACTCCACAAACAGTAGGAACTTTTTTTATATGACAGCTCTAATTAATAAGGACGGTCTTTGCGTTGCCAATAATCCTAAAGCGATCCATGAAGAACTTTTTCGCGGTACGGGTTATGTGATAGGGGCCGGTGCCTCCATTTTTATGCAAAATGAAAGTATTACTGAAAAATATATTGTGATTTCAAAGGATAACGGTCCTCCTGCCGAGAGACGATTTATTGTGGGCCGTTATAAAGAAGCCCATGAATTATTTCAACAATGGCGGGAACAGAAAGCTTAACCCCTGGGAGGTTATGAGATGGAAAACGGGTTGATGTTGACATTGATGGGGAAAGGCCGGCCCGGTATCGTTGCCGAAATCACGCAGGCCTTGTTTGAACTGAAAGGAAACCTGGAGAAAATTTGATGACCCGCTTGGGCGGTAACTGTTTCTGGGCCGGTTGGTCAGCAGACGAAATGGCCAACGAGTCGAACTTTTTGTTTAATCGGATTTACTGGCCTATGGGAAGCGTGAGGACCGGGGCGTTGTCCTGTATCTTGCCTGCTTGCAACGAAAAAATCTGCGCCAGAAGGGAAAACGTGGATTTGGATGACAGGTCCGAATCGTCAATATAAAACCAGGTTCCCCGGTAGAAGATGATCATGGGGCTGGTTCCCGGTTTGTCCGGTAGAGAGCGGATTCTCAACAGGTCGCCGGTCACTTCCTTCCAGTCAAAAATATCTCCTGCTGAGGTTTTTGTCCGGGTTACCTTGCCCTGCAAAACATCCTGACGGGGGACCTCAACGGCTTGCGAAAGATAAAACAGGATTCCCAAAAGAGAGCGGGTGGCGACCCCGATCTGGTCTCTTTTTTTATAGGAATTTGTCAACACATACTGGGCTCTTCCGGGCTGGACATTCATTGCGCGAGCGAACTGTTTTGCTTTTTCACGTCCTCTATATTCTTCACTTATATGCAGAACCAATCGGGGAACCCCATCATGTGCCTCATGATACGAAAGGTCTATGGCACCCTGGACCTGCAATTCCCGTAGAATTTTCACAGCCGATGCGAAACCTTTAAATTCCGGGGCAAGGCCAGGAGTGGGCCCTGATGCGCTTGGGGCATTTTTTTGCAAATTCATCTGTTGAAAACATAGGCGGAAAATTCTCTCAATGCTCCAGCCGGAATGAAATAAAAGTGCGACGGTCTTTAAGGGAAGGGGCGATAATACGCGCTGGATGAACTTGTCTCCCTGTAAAGGAGAATAGGTCACGGTGGGTTTTTCGGTCATCCCTATGCTTCCACCCAAACCAAAGAGCCCTTTGACGGTGTCTTGCAACGTGGCGCTGGCAGTGGCCGTGGTCGATAAGGTGAACTGAGATGCGACACTGCTGACTTCCATGAAAAAAGGAGTGTCCCTGTATTTGAGCCGAACCAGGTTGAGCAAAAGCTGTTCATCATTGGTTCTTTGAATCGCGAGATTGTAGTTACTCCTTTCGCTTTTCAAAGTTGTCGGGCCTAGGCTAACGCAGCCGGAGAACAATAAAGGGAGAAGCAGGGTGGAGCAAAGAAACAATGAAATATTTAAGGAAAAATAACGAGAGTTCATTCGGTATCGAATTTACGGGTTTTTAAATAGTTCCTGATTCGCCAAGTGAATAGTGGAAGTGGGGAATGCCATTTCCGCTCCATTTTTTTTAATGATTCCCAGTATCTTTAACAGGATGTCCTGCTTGATGACGTGATATTTTTCCCAGTTGGTTGTTTTGGTGAAAGTATAGATGAAAAAATCCAGAGAGGAGGGAGCAAAGCTATTGAAATTGACCATCAGAGTTTTGCTAGCATCAATTTCAGGGTGGGCTTTTAGCATTTCCTCAACCTGACCTGTGATCGTTTGCATTTTCTCTGCGTCATCGTAGCGGATTCCGATGGTTTCCTTGATTCTCCGGTTCTGCATGCGTGATGGGTTTTCCACTGCAATTTGCGAAAAAATTCCATTGGGGATATACAGGGGTCGTTTGTCAAAGGTTCGTATCAACGTGACTCTCCAACCAATTTTTTCGACAACACCTTCAATCTCCCTGTCCGGCGAGCGGACCCAGTCTCCTACTGCGAAAGGCCGGTCCATATAGATAAAAAGCCCTCCGAAGAAATTTGACAGCAGGTCTTTGGCCGCAAAACCCACGGCGATACCCCCGACACCTCCAAAAGCCAGGACACCGGAAATGCTGAACCCGAGTGTTTGCAGCATCATCAATGTGGCTGTGATGACGACGGATATGCGGGCCAGCTTTGATATGGCATCCAGCGTCGTGCGGTCGACATCTTTTTCGGACGTTAGATAACTTTTTTCGGTTTGTTGGATGAGGAGAACTAAAAACCAGGCCAGGGCGGCAATAATAACTGCATTGCGTAAAGGGGTAAAGGCCTCCAGGATTACAGCTCCGGTAGCCTTATGGATGATTTCACTGGTGAAAGCGATTCCAGTTATCCATATGATGATACTTAAGGGGCGGGGAACGGATAGCAGGAGAACGTCATCCAGTTTGTTTCGAGTTTTTTGTGCTTTTTTTGTCAGGGTTCTGAAAACCTTTTTCTGGAACAAGTCCACGAGTAATGCCACGAACATGACCAGGAATGCCTGGAGCATGTACACGTTTTCCTGGTTGAACAGTTGATCGAATCCTGCCATTCGTTTTCTGAGCCTTATATAATGATTGCTGACGCTAAAAATATCATATTTCAAGGGGCTAGGGAATAATAAAGTCCATTGCCATGATGAGAGAGAAAAAACTGCGTTACCTTGTGGTCCGGGAGGGGAAAGCCGTGACGGGAATCCTTTCGGTAAAAGACCTGCTGTCCTATTAGGAGAAGTATTGATTCTTTAAAAAGCATAAAAAAACGCCCCGCTTTTGCAAGCGGAGCGTTTTGAAGCACAGGAGCTTCCGTTAACCTGTGGTTAACAAATTACTCCGGAAGCTCCCTGGATACTTTCATACAGCATATGGGATCACCTCCTTCTCAGGGGGGATTGTTTAGCGCCATAGGTCTCCCTGTTAAACCTACCACGCCCCCTTTCAAGGGGAGATGACATAGTCCACTAGAAAGTCGGAATCCGTAGCTATCTTTTTGCACGAATTTATTTTCCCTTGGCAACGCATATAACAACCGCTCCAATGGTCGCAACGGACATATAGCCAGTGTTTGGGGTGGGGTGTCATATCCTGGCCTAGAATTTCTACTGTCCCTTCTTCATTAACGGTGTAGGTTTTTACTGCTCCGGGAATGGTTTTGGGAAGAGTAATACCCTTAGCTGCACAAGAGGCTAGAAAAGAAAGTACAAAAACTATTAAAATTAATTTCAGTCCTTTTTTCATTATCTTCCCTCTTTTTAGCTGTTAGATGCTGAGTCGGTATCTAGGTTTTGACCGTTGCTGATTATAGCATTCTATAAAATCATAAAACAATAGCGCGAAAGAAATTCTGTTGTGTAGGAGGGGGGGGGGAGTACGCCTGCGATTTAAATCAGGATATCCAGAATATGCTTCTTGACTTGCTTTTGAACCTCGGACTTTTTATTGTTCAGACTTTCTTCCAATTGTTCCTTGAAAGATTTTTGATCTTTTTTCTTTTTGAATGCCCAGGGTTTTTGCCTGTTCCTGCCAAGCAGGGTTTCTTCGATTTTCATTTATGTTCCTCACATAATTGAGATCATGAACTTCTTATCGTTTTTTTCGAAAAAAACCTTTACTTTTGATGAGGGAATCACTTGAAAAAGCCTATTTTATGTGAGGTTGAAGCTCTTATCCCCCGCTTGAGGGCTTTATTTTATATTCAAAGCTAATGTAATATGCAGGAGAAAGCTTGGCTACTCTAAACCAAAGCTGATCTGCAAAGAAAAGGGTGCCAAATGGCGCAAGCAAAAATACTGGTGGTTGACGATGAAATTAAGGCCTGCCAATTATTCTCAAGATTTTTAGGCAATCAAGGATTTCTGGTTCAAACTGCATCGGATGGGCAACAGGCCTTGGTCCGGGCCGGTGAATTTCAGCCAAACTGTATTTTACTGGATGTCCGAATGCCCTATGGTGGGCTGGAGTTGTTGGCCCAGTTTAGAGAAAAGTTTCCAGATTCCATCGTCATCATGGTTTCTGCGCTTATTGAGCCTGGTCAGAGGGACGACTATTTGGGTGCGGGTGCTCATGCCTGTCTTGAAAAACCCGTAAACATGAATGTCCTTTTAGAAAAGATTGAGCAAGCCTTGAACCACCACTAGGCGCCAGCGTAATACCCCGGGGCATGAAAGTTAATGAAGAGGATATAACTCGCTGGACCCAGAGGGCAATAACTCGCCAAGCGGGCAAAATCATCAAGCGCAATACTTTAATATTCCGGATAAAGGGGGTTTGTCATGCTGAGCCGCCGTGATATTTTTCATTAGCCTTCGTGCCCCGCAGGGGTAGAAGCATCTCGGTACAATCAAGTTTTTGCCCCGTGACACTCTCTGCTAAGGGGGGGGTCAAGCGGCGTTTAAAAATACTTGCAGGGTAGAGTTGATATGTTTGTTGATTTCTGTGCCCAATTTTTCTCGGGATGTTTGCAGTTCGAGCGCTTTCCAGGCGGTCCGGTTCATGGGGCAGGGAAATGCGCTTTCTCCACTGTCACCCAACGCCAGGGTATTAACAATATGGTCTGCTACATGAATGATAGAAGCCTCTTTGCAAAAGGAAGGATTTTTTTCCGGTTGATGATGATTGCCAACAACTTCCTGGTGAAAAACAGGCAGGTTCCAGGTTTTTAATAGATGCTTGCCTACATCCGCATGAGTGAATCCCATAATGTCCTTTTCGGATTGTTGAAGCGGGATGTTTTCTGATTTGCACCGCATGAACACCGATAAAATATTGAACGGTGCTGTCATGGCTATTATCAGTCGGCCGATGTCATGGAGCATTCCCGCTACAAAAAATTTTTCCGTATTGATCTCTTCTCTATGCGAAGAAATTATTTTTGCCGCCAGCCCGCAGGCGATACTATGTTTCCAGAATGATTCCATATTCATCACACTATCTGGAATACCTTTGAACCGTTCCATGATGACGGTGGCGATGACCAGATTGTTCAATTGTTCCAGCCCAATCACCCCGATGGCGTGTGAGATGGTTTCTATTTGTGAGGAAAATCCGAAATAAGCGCTATTGACGATGCGCAAAAGCCTGGCGGAAAGCCCGGGGTCGGTAGCTATGACACTGGAAATTTCATCAAAAGATCCCTCGGGGTTATCCATCGCTTCTTTGAATTCATAATACACGGTGGGAAGTGAGGGGATCTGTACATCTGTTTCGAAAAGTTCCTGAACTTCCATCAGTTCTCACCCCAAACGGAAATGGATCGTGCCCGAGGAATTTTTGAAAATGGAGGTTCTACCGATAGAGAATAAAGCTCAGGCAGGCGAGCCAGGGAAAGAGTGGACGGTAAAAATAAAGTCCCGGAATTGTGACCAAAAGGCTTCATAGCTCGTTCTCCCCAGAAGGTTAGAAACCGTGTTTAGAAATATGTTCTGTATTCTGAATAACACCTTTTACATACGGAATCAAGTGGAAGCATCACGAAGGCTGTGCAACACAGAAGCGTGTTTTAAGCCCCTCTCATTTACTTACAAGCGAAACAGTTTGAAAAAACGTCGAGTGGTCATTATAAGGATAATGAAATTCTTTGTTAAATAGGGGTGATTTTTTTTAAAAGAAAAAGGCATTCAGGATGATCCTGAATGCCTTTGGAAAATGGTACGCCCGAGAGGATTCGAACCTCCGACCTACGGTTCCGGAAACCGCCACTCTATCCAGCTGAGCTACGGGCGCACGGGTACGTTGTTGAACCTTAGATTATACTTCGGGGGCGACAGCCTTCTTCAAAGCCGGTTACGGTTCCCACTTTAGTCTCCAGCTCCTGACCGAATTCTTTGATCATTTTTAAACGCCATCCCCACCACTGACCTTCTGCCTGTATTTCTTCCGAGGCATCTGTGGGGACGACCAGATTATATTCCTTGTTTGTTTCATCAAAATTGATTTTGATTTCAGGGGCGACCTTCAACCCATGCGCTTCCAGGATTTTAAAGGGATCGTTAGCCAGCTCCTTTTTAAACTCGTCATCGGTGACCGCTTTTGCCGCAACGGTTTTCCAGTTATCATCGAGTTCTCTTTTTCTGATGGGGTTGATCGGGGAAGTGGAACCCGCAGCACCCAGTATCTCACTCATATTTGATCCTTTCCGTCCGAAAAATCTCAACGGGTTAATTTATAGATGGATAAGAAATAATACAGGATTCCCCGGACCATTTCTATAGAACATCGCGCTTTCCCGCTTTATCGGCTTACGCAAAGCTCTCTTGACAGGGGGAATACTAAAGTTTTGCGCTTGATGACGTTGTCGGCTTGACGAGTTATTGCCCTCTGGGCCCAGCGTCATGCCGGCGCTTAGTGGCGGATCAATTCTTCGGCTTTTTTGAGAGCTTCGTCGAGTTTGTCGATCCTGGAGCCCCCGGCCTGTGCCATATCCGGCCTGCCGCCGCCACTTCCGCCCACGATAGCGGCTATTTCCTTGATGATATTTCCCGCATGGTATTTATCGGTCAGGTCTTTGGTGACACCTGCCGCCATGGCGACTTTGCCATCGGTAACAGAGCCGACGACAACGACCCCGGATTTTAACTGGTTCTTGGCATTGTCGATAAAAGTGCGCAGGGTTTTTGCATCCACACCTTCCAGGTTTTTGACCAGATACGAAACCTCTCCCACTTTTTGCACATCATCGAGGCCGGTAGACTCTTTGCCGCTGACCATTTTTTCCTTCAGCATGGCGACTTCTTTTTCTAACTGGCGGTTTTTCCCTAATAATTTTTTCAGTTTGGCAATTTCCTCGTTAGAGGGGGATTTTAAAAGTTCGCGTAGTGCCGATAACGATTCCTGCTCGGCCCGGATCGTGTCGTAAGCCGTGGCACCGGTTACGGCCTCGATACGCCGAACGCCGGAGGCGATCCCCCCTTCGGAAGTGATGCGGAATAAACCGATATCTCCGGTTGCACGAACATGCGTGCCGCCGCATAACTCTTTGCTGAAACCGGGGATATTGACCACCCGCACCGTCTCGCCATATTTTTCCCCGAACAAGGCCATCGCACCTTCTTTTATGGCTGTATCGATGTCCATTTCCTGTGTTGAAACCTGAATGTTTTTGCGGATTTTCTCATTAACGCGCGACTCAATGCGGGTTCTCTCTTTATCTGTCAGGGGAGAGAAATGGGTGTAGTCAAAGCGCAAGCGGTTGGATGCGACCAAAGAGCCCGCCTGTTTGATATGTTCCCCCAGAACTTCCTTGAGTGCCGCGTGCAACAGGTGGGTGGCGGAATGGTTGAGCGCGATATCTTCGCGTGTTTCCGTGTTCACCTTGAGAGTCAGGTTGTCTCCTATACGAAGGCTGCCCTGAATAACTTTTGCTTTATGAACGATCAACCCGGGCAGGGGTTTGTTGGTGTCATGGAGTTGGAGTTGAACATTGTCATTGAACGCCTGACCGGAGTCCCCAACCTGTCCGCCGGATTCCCCATAAAATGGCGTCTTGTCGGTCAAAAACTCTATCTCGTCTCCAGCAGCGGCGGAGTCTACAGATGCCTGATCTTTTAAAATGGCCAATACCTGGCCTTTGCCCTGAGTGCTGGCATAGCCTTCAAATGTGGTTGACGGGGAGGATTGCCGGTACTCCTTATAAAAGGGGGCGACTTCTTTTTCCCCTGACCCTTTCCACGAGGCCATGGCTTTGGTTTTCTGCTCATTCATGGCCCGGGTGTACCCTTCCATATCGAGGGTCAGTCCGGCATCCTTAGCCGTTTCTTCTACCAGGTCCGTGGGAAAGCCATAGGTATCATACAGCTTGAATATTTCTTCTCCGGGTATGGTGGTGAGTTTTTCCTTGCGCACTTTTTCTAAAATTTCTTCCAGGCGCTGGATGCCATAATGCAGGGTATTGCCGAAACTTTCTTCTTCGTTGATGACAACTTTTTGAATGAAGTCTTTGTTGTTGTTCAACTCAGGGTACGCCTGTTTAAAGTCTTCGACGACCTTGCTGGTCACACGGTGGAAAAAGGGGCCTTTCTGGCCCAATAGTTTTCCGTGACGCAGGGCCCGCCGCATGATTTTGCGCAAGACATAACCCCGGCCCTCGTTGGACGGGATGATCCCATCGCTGATCAAAAATACTGCGGCGCGAGCATGGTCTGTCAGCACTCGCAAAGAGATATTTACCTCATCGTGCTTGCCGTATTCTTTGCCGGTGATATGGGCGGCTTGCGTGATGATGGACATCATGAGATCGGTGTCATAATTGGTGGTGCGGCCCTGAACGACAGCGGCCAGCCTTTCCAAGCCCATGCCCGTGTCGATACAGGGGTTGGGGAGGTCGTTGAGTTTGCCGGATTCATCCCGGTCGTATTGCATGAAAACCAGGTTCCAGATTTCCAGGCAACGGGCGCAATCGCAACCGACCGCGCAGGAGGGTTTTCCACAACCTATAGCTTTACCCTGGTCGATAAATATTTCCGAACAGGGGCCGCAGGGGCCGGTGGATCCCATCGCCCAGAAGTTGTCCTTTTCTCCCATCTTATATATCCGCTCACGCGGCATTTTCACTGTATCGACCCACAGGTTGAAGGTTTCGTCATCCTCCTCGAAGACGGAGATGTATAAGCGGTCCCGGGGTAGCCCAATCACATCGGTCAAAAATTCCCAGGCAAACTCAATGGCTTCTTTTTTGAAATAATCGCCAAACGAAAAATTGCCCAGCATTTCAAAAAAAGTGTGATGTCGGGATGTGCGACCGACCATTTCCAGATCATTGTGTTTTCCGCCGGCGCGAACGCATTTTTGCACCGATACAGCGCGGTTATAACTCCTTTTTTCTTCGCCCAGAAATAGATCCTTAAACTGCA
>CAZEBI010000042.1:0-17402 GCA_964510355.1 uncultured Nitrospina sp.
AGATCTTTATTTCGCCTTTTTTAACCTCGCTGGCCATGGTGACGAGTTCGCGGGTTGTGACGGCGCAACTGGCTACTGCCGCACTCACTTCATCTTGACCGGCTTCAATTCTTTTGGCAATTTCCACTTCTCCTTTGCGAGTGAGCAGGGAAATGGTGCCCATTTCACGCAGATAGAGTCGGACTGGATCATCAATGGAAACGGAATCGGATTTGGAGGCGGGGCTTCCTTCGCCGGAATTTCCATCCTTTTTTTCGCTGGCTTTGGCGGCGGCTATTTTTTCGCCTTCCGTGGTGGTGTCAACGATGTCGATCTCATTTTCAGCAAAAAGGGCCATGAGGTCGTCGATTTTTTCCGGGGTCACAACATCAGCGGGCAGGACATCATTGACCTCTTCATAGGTCAAAAAACCTTTTTCCTTGCCGCGTGATATCAGCTGATTGATCTCTGATACATGTGTCAGTTTTTCCATTGTGGCCATCTGGATGAGTTCTCCTAATTACGCGTTTGTGTTTGAACTATATATTAATGGGTTAAAGCTAAATGCATTTCGCGAAGCTGTGCCTGCAGTTCATGCGACCGTTCGACCTGGCCGGTGTTGGCAGCATTGAGACGTTGCAATTTAAGATCTTTGATCTTTGTTTTAAGGCTGATATTTTTAAATTTTTTGACACAGTCCTTAACGGTTCTTTCAGGTGTGTCAAATTCTACAGCTTCCAGCCCCAACCGGGACAAAATGTTTCTGATCTCGGGGTCTTCGGTCTGGTCGAGTAGTTGGTCTATTTTCAGGTCTTCATCGGCATCTATTTTTTGCAAACAGGTTTGAGCAATGGCTCTCAAGGCCGGGTCTGAAAATTCTTGCGGCGCTATTTCCAGCAGAATGCTCTGGGCTGTTTCCTTACCGGAAAGAATGAGGTGAACTAAATGTTTCTCCAGGTTCAAAAGCGGAGCCAAATCATTTTTTATTTCGCTCACGCGGGTCTGGTTACGGGGAAAAGCATTTTTCAATTCTTTTAAGAATGTTTTGTCATCAATCGCCGCTTTGGAGGTGAAATTTTCCAGCCAGGCTTGCCGTTCTACATTGTTTTTTATTTTTGCCAGCAAAGGCAGAATCTGGTTGGTCATTTTAACCGTATTGGCCGGAGTTTTATCTGGATACTCCCGGATCAGAGCATCAATATAAGACTCGATAAAAGGTTTAGCGTTACGGATTTTTTCCAGAAATTTTTCAGCTCCCTGTTCCTGAATGAACGAGTCCGGGTCCTGGCCTTCGGGCAGGACAACGATTTTCACATTCAACCCATGTTCGAGCAGGATATCAAACCCTTTTTGGGCGGCAGACTGGCCTGCGGGGTCGGCATCGAAAACCAGGATGGCGGTTTCCGCGTGGTTTCGCAATATTCCGGCCTGTTTGGCGGTCAGGGCGGTTCCGCAAGTGGCGACTACATAGTCGATGCCATGTTGTACCGCTCGCATCTGGTCAAAATAGCCTTCAACAAGAATGACCTGATTTTCCCTGCGTATAGCTTGTTTCGCCGAGTCCATACCGAAAAGCGTCGCACTTTTTTTGTAGAGCAGCGTTTCAGGAGAATTGAGATATTTGGGTTGGTCGCCCTCGGCAATGGCACGCCCACCAAAAGCAATGATATTTCCGTAAAGGTCCTTGATCGGAAAAATAACCCGACCGCGAAAACGATCATAAATGTTGGACCCTTCTTCCTTTCGGGTGACTAACCCGGATTGCAACAGTCGTTCCTGTGTGACGGAGCTTTTTTGCCGAACATGATCCAGCAGGCCTTTCCAGGTTGGCAGTGACCAGCCGACTCGGTAGCGCTCTAAAATTTCGGCGTCAAAATGGCGGGAGCTTAGATAGTTTCTTGCGTTCAACCCGGCTTCCGGATTTTTCAGCAGGGATTGAAAATATCGGGTTGCAGATTCGTTGATCTTTCTCAACTCATCGCGTTCTTTTTCTTTGGGGTCCTGGGAGTGGCTCGAGGTATTCCGGGGAAGAGGAACGCCTGTGCGCTCAGACAGGTGCTTGATCGCATCGGGAAAGGAAATATTCTGGATTTCCATGAGGAATTTAAAAACATTTCCGCCGATGCCACAGCCAAAGCAGTGGTAAATCCGTTTTTCCGGGCTGACAGAGAACGACGGGGTTTTTTCGGAGTGAAAGGGGCAAAGCCCTTTGAAATTTTTGCCGAACTTTTTTAAGACGACATGTTCCGAAATCACCGCGACGATGTCAGTGCGGTCGCGAATCTCATCAATAATATTATCGGGGATTGAAATTTTCAAAATGTCAGTAAATTCTAGGAACAATAAGTTTTATACGAACGGGTTTTGCATCGCCAAACCCGTATTTTAATTTAGATACTCACCTGCCAGATCCTTGATCAGGCTGTTGTCTGCTTTGCCCTTGAACTCGGGAACCAGGATTTTCATCATTTTGCCGAAATCCTGCATCCCCTGGGCTCCGGTTTCTGCGATCACTTCCTGGATTCTTTTACGCAAATCCTCTTCAGAAACCTGCTCGGGCAGATAGGTCTGTAAAATCGCAAATTCCTGGTCTTCCTTTTCCATTAAGTCCGCGCGGCCCCCTTGTTTGAACAGGACAGAGGCTTCTTTTCTCTTTTTGGCTTCGCGGGTAATCAGGGGCAGGACATCCTCATCCTGCAATTCTTTGCGAAGGTCGATCTCCTGATTTTTGATAGCGGAAACGATGCAACGGATGGTATTGAGCCTAAGCGAATCCTTGGATCTCAGGGCCTCCTTCATATCGGAGGAGAGCCTTTCCTTTAAAGTCATGAATTTATTCCATTAAACAAGAGTGAAAATATAGGGGCCCACCCGGGTTTTGTCAATACTCTGCGGTAAATAATAAAAGGTGGAAAATACGACCAAAAATTTAATAAGTCCTTTTTTATCAAGAAGATATGGCGGGCATGGCCGGCGGGTTCTGACAGGACGTATAGATTAAATTTTTAAGACTGTCTATTCTCGCATTTTTTCGCGGATTTGGGGGATATTTTTTCCCCCACTCGGCGCCAGCGTGACGCTGGACCCTATGTGCCATTGCTTTTTCCGGCTGGCAAAGAGTTATCGCGGCTTGATGAGATTTTTCATCATAGCTCTTAAACATAACAGATCAAACCTCATAAGATCGTCATCGCGAGCCGCAAAGCGGCGTGGCGATCCAGAGTTTCGCTGGATTTACCCCTTCGGGGCCCGAGAGTTTAGGTGGGGTATCACGCCTTCACGGAGCCTGTACTGAGCGTAGCCGAAGTGTTCGCAAAGACGGACGCAGGTTTTTCGGTAATATCTTCACCTGTGTCTTCATGCCCGTGAAAGAATGAAAAGGCAACCCCCCTCAGTCCCCCCTTGACAAGGGGGAAGTTCATTAAGCCGAGATGAATTGTTGTTGTCCAGACAAGGCTATTGCCAGTTGGCCCTCCGCCTAGGAATAGAGTAGATATTCTTTGCGGAGGGGCAAAAAGGCTGCCAGTTCCTCTTGCCAGCTTTCTTCCAAGGCGGATAACGAAAAACTGTCGTCGAAAATGGTTTCGCGCAGTTTCGGGTTGCCATAGAGCAGGTCGATAGCTAAGCGGTCGCTGACGTATTCGTAGGGTTCTGTGCGCCATTGCAATTGCTTGGGGTACATTTCGGCGATGGCGCGAAGTAGAGCTATGGTGGTGAGCAGGGGGTTGAATTTTTCGCGGTCGGTGATATGGAACTGGAGTCCACCGCAAATTTCCCCTGCGTGTTTTTGAAACATGGGTTTGAAATATTGCGTACGAAAAAACACTCCGAGGTCTGTTTTCAGCCGTGCCGCCAGTTTATGCGGGTCGATGAAAGGGGCGCCGATTTGTTCAAAGGGCAGGGTGGTGCCGCGTCCTTCTGATAGCAGGGTTCCCTCGATCAGGCACATTCCCGGATACACCGTGGCGGTTGCCAGAGTCGGCATATTTGGTGAAGGTGGTGTCCAGACCATCCCCGTCTGGTCGTACCACATCTTTCGGTTCCAATGGGTCATGGGGACGACGGTGAGATCGCAATGAATATTGAAATGTTCGTTGAACAGGCGGGCGAGTTCTCCTGCTGTCATGCCGTGGCGGTTGGGCAAAGGATATTGCCCGACAAAGGAGCGCCAGGGTTCGCCGACGAGATTGCCTTCCACCGATACCCCGTTTATAGGGTTGGGTCGGTCGCAGACCACCATGCGTGTTCCGGCCTGTTTGCAGATCATCATGCAGTTGGCCATTGTATAAATAAAGGTGTAATAGCGCGCGCCGACATCCTGAATATCGAAAACCAGATTATCGATGTCTTTTAATAATGCCGGGTCGGGGGTCAGAGACTCTTTGTTTTTCCCGTACAGACTTTTTATCTCCAGGCCGGAAAGCGGGTCCACCTCGTTTTCGATATGGATCATATCTTGAGCTACACCATAGAGCCCATGTTCCGGCGCGAACAAGGTTTTTAACGTGAATGCGTTATGAGATTGGAAATGCGCGATGGAATGACGACCGTCAGCAGCCAGGCTGGTGTGGTTGACGATCAGCCCAACCGTTTTACCTCGCAGATATTTTTCGGGCTGGGAAAGTAAATGGTCGATTCCTGCGACGGTTTGGGTCATGGGCTAGATTTTATTGCGAGGTGAGAGGAAATGAAACGACAACCCCCCTCAGTCCCCCCTTATCAGGGGGGAAGATATTAAAGTATTGCGCTTGACGGCTTGGTCTGCTCAACGAGTAATGCAGTGCTGGCCCCACGCCTAGTGGTGGGGGAATTTGAAGCCTTTGGGAATGACGATGATGCCGGATTCCTCATCGACGAAATAAAGTTTTTTGTCCTGCTCTGAATCATACCCCAAAGTGGTGCCGGGGGGAATATCAACATCCTTGTCGATGATGGCCATATTGATTTTGCAGTTCTTGCCTATTTTTACCCGGTCCATTACCAGGGAGTTGATGACCGTCGCACCACTGTTGATGCTGACTTCGCGACCGATCACCGAGTCTTGTACGATTGCTGCGCTGATGATGCTTCCTTCGGCAACGATGCTGTTGATAGCCTGGCCCTGTCGTCCATCTTCGCTGGAGACGAATTTTGCCGGTGGTGTTCCGTAGTTTGCGGTTTTGATGGGCCAGTTTTTATTGTAGAGGTTGAATTCGGGTTTGATATTTCTCAAACCCATATTTGCTTCCCAGAATGACTGGATGGTGCCAACGTCGCGCCAATAGCCGATTTCCTTGCGTGTGATTCCGGGGATGCGGTTTCTGCGAAAATCGTAGGCGAAGACTCGCGACTTGTTAAAAACCCGGGGCAGGATGTCTTTGCCGAAATCATGGGAGGATTCTATATTCGCCGCATCTTCATAGAGCAGTTCGATCAAAACATCTTTGTTGAAAAGATAGTTGCCCATGGACGCGAAGGCCTCACCGGGTCTTCCGGGGATGGGTTTGGGGCGTTTTGGTTTCTCTTTGAACCCTGTGATCCTTTGTTTTTCCTGTACCTGGATCACCCCGAAAGCGCAAGCGTCTTTAATCGGTACCGGTAAGGCGGAGACGGTGACATCGGCCCGTTTTCGCACATGAAAGTCAACCATCTGTTGCAAATCCATGCGGTAGATATGGTCGGCACCGAAGATGGCGATGATATCGAAATCGCTATCTTCTATCAGGTTGATATTTTGATAAATGGCATCTGCCGTGCCCTGGTACCAGCTACTTCCTGTGCGTTGTTGCGCGGGCACAGGAAGGATGAAGTGGTCCGACAGGATGGAGCTGAACCGCCAGCTTTCCTGCAGGTGTTCGGTCAACGACTGGGACTTGAATTGAGTCAGAACGTAAATGGAGAAGATGTGCGAATTGATAAAATTGCTCAAGGCAAAATCGATCAGGCGATACTTTCCACCAAAAGGGACGGCGGGTTTGGCGCGTTGCTGGGTGAGCGGATAAAGCCGACTGCCTTCACCACCGGCAAGAATCATTCCGAGGATTTTTTTTGTCGAACCGGCCATGGTTTTTTTCCCTTTGCCTGGAAAGGGTGAAAATCAAATCCCCCCGACTCCCTTCGTGGAAGGGGGAGTTTCAATGGACCCCTCTTTTACAAAGAGGGGCTGGGGTGATTTAGAAACTCTCGCACAATATGCGGACTCCAGTGAATGATATTGTTAAAGCCGTGGGCTGTCAACCGGGCAAAAAAAAACCGGCCCCCTGTAAAAGGGAGCCGGTTAATGTTTCAGCTTAAGCGAAGAACTACATCATTCCAGGCATACCGCCCATTCCGCCCATACCGCCCATTCCACCACCACCACCGCCGCCGCCGTGGGCGTGGCCGTCGTCATTCTCGTCCGGCAGATCGGTGATCATCGCTTCGGTGGTCAGAAGCAGGCCGGAGATGCTGGCAGCATTTTGCAATGCAGTGCGTGCTACTTTGGCAGGATCAATGATTCCCGCTTTGATCATGTCGGTGTACTTGCCGGTTCGGGCATCGTACCCTTCATTGCCTTTTAAGCTTTTTACTTTCTCGCAGATCACGGTGCCTTCTTCACCGGCATTGATTGCGATCTGGCGTAGAGGCTCTTCAAGAGCCCGGCGGATGATTTTTACTCCTACGAGGAAATCATGTTCGCCTTTGATCTTGTCGAGCACATTCAGGCTACGGATGAAAGCCACACCGCCACCGGGGATGATGCCCTCTTCAACTGCGGCACGGGTAGCATGCAGAGCGTCTTCAACACGAGCTTTCTTTTCTTTCATTTCTGTCTCGGTTGCGGCACCTACTTTGATGATGGCTACGCCGCCGACCAGTTTGGCCAACCGCTCTTGCAGTTTTTCCCGGTCATAATCGGAGCTGGTCTCGTCGATCTGGTTGCGGATCTGTTTTACCCGCGCCTGGATGTCAGAGGCTTTTCCTTTGCCATCGATGATGACGGTGTTTTCTTTATCAATGGTGATGCGTTTTGCGCGACCCAGGTCAGCCAGGTCTACGCTGTCGAGAGAAACACCAATGTCTTCGGTGATCACTTTGCCGCCGGTCAAGATGGCAATGTCATTGAGCATATCTTTTCTGCGATCGCCAAAACCCGGCGCTTTAACAGCGGAGACGTTCAATGTGCCACGCAGTTTGTTGACCACGAGAGTAGCCAGGGCTTCGCCTTCAACATCTTCGGAGAGGATGAGAAGAGGTTTGCCGCCTTTGGCGATTTTTTCCAGCAACGGAAGCAGGTCTTTCATATTGCTGATTTTTTTCTCATGCAGCAGGATATAACAATCTTCCAGAACCGATTCCATACGCTCGGCATCGGTCACGAAATAAGGAGAAAGATAACCGCGGTCGAACTGCATTCCCTCGACGATTTCCAGGGAGGTGTCCATGCTCTTGGCTTCTTCAACGGTGATAACCCCGTCTTTTCCTACTTTATCCATGGCTTCGGAAATGATCTTCCCGATGGCTTTATCCTGATTGGCGGAAATGGTTCCGACCTGGGCAATTTCCTTTTTGTCCTTGGTGGGTTTAGCCATCTTCTGGATTTCAGGAATGATGGCCTCAACGGCTGCTTCGATGCCGCGCTTGATATCCATCGGATTGGCACCGGCGGTGACGTTTTTGATGCCTTCACGGAAAATTGCCTGCGCCAGAACAGTTGCGGTGGTGGTACCGTCACCGGCGTTGTCACTGGTTTTACTGGCAACTTCGTTGACCATCTGTGCGCCCATATTTTCAAACGGGTCTGTGAGTTCAATTTCCTTGGCTACCGTAACACCGTCTTTGGTGATGGTGGGGGAACCGAATTTTTTGTCGATCACCACGTTGCGTCCTTTGGGGCCCAAGGTGATTTTTACGGTATCCGCCAGTTGATTGATTCCTGACAATATCTTATGTCGAGCAGTTTCATCATATATAATTTGTTTAGCCATAAAAGCGATTCTCCTTATCTCTTGAGAGATGTGAATGATTTTGTCATTAGAATTGAGGTGAAAATTTAACCTACGATTGCAAGAACATCGTCTTCGCGCATCAACAGGTAATCTTCTCCGTCAAACTTGATTTCCGTGCCGCCGTATTTGCTGTAAAGGACTTTGTCGCCCACTTTTACTTCCAACTTGACCGGCTTGCCATCATCGCCAATTTTGCCTTTGCCTACAGCCTTTACCCGGCCTTCAATGGGCTTTTCTTTGGCTGAATCGGGAATGATGATTCCCCCTTTTCGAACGTCTTTTTCCAGAATGGGTTGAACCAGAATACGGTCATGCAGTGGTTGGATTTTCATATAGGCTCCTTAAAAATAATGTTACACTCAGATTAAATTTTGAAAGAAAAAACGCGGTTTAGCGTGAAATCGCTCGCAAAAAGTTATAACTTATTGTAAATGAACGCCTTGTGCTCCTGAGTGGAGAGGCTCGGCTTAAGTTTTTTGAGTTTTTAGCACTCGTTGGGTGTGAGTGCTGATAATATATAAAACCTTGATATCAAAAAGCAAGGTCTTCCTTAAAAAAAAACGAAAAAAATTGCTGAATTCATGAAAAATACGAAGAAAAAAGAAATTTTACAGATCGAAACGTTTGAGAATCCGTTTCCGGGCCGGGATTACACCATTGAAATGGAGTGCCCGGAATTCACTTGTTTGTGCCCCAAAACCGGACAACCGGATTTTGCTACCCTGTATATCAGTTATGTTGCGGATAAATTGTGCATAGAATTGAAATCATTGAAGCTTTACCTGGTGTCCTATCGCAATGAAGGGGGGTTTCACGAAAAAGTGACCAATATCATTTTAGACGATCTGGTGTCTGCGTGTCGGCCAAGAAGGATGAAAATTGTCGCCGATTTCAATGTCCGGGGAGGAATCCACACCACGGTCACAGTGGAGCACCCGTCCCAAAAACCCCACTAGGCGTGGGGCCGGTACTGCATTGCTCGTACAGCAGGCAGCACCATCATGCGCAATACTTTTATATTCCCTCCCTTCATATGGGAGGGGCTTGGGGAGGGTTGGCTGGCTTCTGCTTTTGGCTACTTCGTGCCCCGAAGGGATAATAACTCATTGGGCCGAGAATATGGTTGTTAACAGTAAAAAGCTATTGCAAGTCACCGGTACTCCGCGAACCGGGGAATGTCATTCCTGTGGCGAGTGTTGCAAGGTCGTCAATATCACCGTTGTTCGAGATACTACAATCCAGCAACATGGCAGTCTGAAAGAGCTGAAACTTTATTTGTCTTATAGGGGTATTCGGGTCGTCGGTGAGGACAAACCAGGAAACCAACTGCATTATTCTATGGATGTTGCGTGCAGTGAACTGACTGCGGATAACCGGTGTCGGGTGCATGACAGCCCTTTAAAACCTCTTATCTGTCTGCGTTTTCCTTCCAGCAAAGAGGATGTTGAGGATATCGCGAACTGCGGTTACAGCTTTTCCCACTAGGCGTGGGGCCAGCTTGCAATAACTTTTTCCTACGGGAAAACTGTATTCTCGGCAGGCCTTTGCGATCTGTCCTTGGGTAATGCTGATTTCAGGTGAGTTATGGAACAACGATTTATTGATCATGACAATAAGACTATTTCGGACTCGCGCACAGGGTTGATGTGGCAGGAGAGTTATGCCTACGTGGAAACGGGCAACAATATCAGTTGGTACGATGCCCAGGAATACATCGGCAAGTTAAACCGGGAGAAACTGGGCGGCTATGAGGATTGGCGCTTGCCGGACAGGCTTGAGATTCAAAGCTTGTATGAAATCGCCAAGCCTTTTCAGTCCCGGGGAAAAACATTCATTCTCCATATCGATCCGATCTTTGAATTCAGTTACGGCAGTTGTTTCTGGACCTGCAAGACGCGGTTGTCCGCCGCATTGGGGTTTGAGTTTGACATAGGAGACATTCACTGGTATCCCAAGGGGAGCCTGCAAGCAACAGTCCGGGCTGTGCGCAATACTTGGAAACCCCGGTTGATGATTGATTTAAACTGGGCCAAAGAGACCGCAGGCTGAAAAATTAGTGAACAAAGAGAACCTCATGAGTCGCGACGAGCAAACATTTAAAATTGAAAAAGCCAAGGCCCGAAAGTTGCGCCAGTCACAGTGGTGGCAGGCAAAAATTCAGGCGGGGGCCTGCCATTATTGCGGAGGCCGGTTTCTGGCAAAAGAGTTGACGATGGATCATATTGTCCCCATTTCGCGTGGCGGAAAAAGCAAGCGTGGCAATCTGGTGCCTGCCTGTAAAAAATGTAATGTGAATAAAAAATACTACACTCCGGCTGAAATCATCCTGCGTGAAAAATTTGGACAGGATGTTCCGTTTTAAAACTCCACTCTTTCTCCACTAATACGGTTTAAAATATTCCATGCAGATTCTTTTAGACACAGATTGCCTGATTCAGGCGTTGGAAAATCTGGATAATTCAGCAGTGTTAAATCTTTGCAGTCAGGGTCGTTGCAAGGGTTGGGTTGTGTCCACTTCTATCCCTGCTATTTTGGCGGAATCGAAAATTTCCAAACAAGATGTCCAATCCCTTTTGTCAAGCCTGGCTGTTTTGAGTCCCATGTCATATGACATCGACCTGGCTCTGGATTCTGACAAACCTTTTTCGGATGCGTTGATGGCGCATCTGGCAGAGGCAAGCGGGTTGGATGCCGTGGTCACGCTTGCGCCTGAAAAGTTTTCCGGTTTTTCTGTTGTCGCTCTAACACCTGAACAGTTGCAGGAAAAGCTGGATGCCCCGCCTTCACCCGTCAAAGAAGTTCGCCTGCTGGATATCACCGCTTCGTATCACCAGATTTTGAATGCAGTGGAAAAGGAGATGGCGCAGACCATCCGAACGGGGCAATTTATTCTTGGCCCTCAGGTTTCGCATATGGAAGAGAAGATGGCAACTTATTGCCAAACTAAATTTGCCGTCGGGGTGTCCTCCGGGACCGATGCGTTATTGATAGCGTTGATGGCTGCAGGTGTGGGGCCGGGTGATGAAGTGATCACTTCCCCCTATACTTTTTTCGCGACAGCGGGCTCCATCATTCGTGCCGGAGCCAAACCGGTTTTTGCGGATATCAGTGACATCACTTTCAATATCAAGCCGGAACATATTGAGCGTTGCGTCACCCCACAGACCAAAGCCATTATTCCTGTGCATCTTTATGGGCAATGTGCGGATATGGACCCCATTCGCCAATTGGCTGAAAAAAACGGTTTGCTGGTGATTGAAGATGCGGCGCAAGCGATTGGTTCCGAGTACAAAGGCCGACCGGCTGGGTCGTTAGGGGATATGGGGTGCTTCTCATTTTTTCCCGCAAAAAACCTGGGTTGTTTTGGCGATGGCGGGCTGGTGACCACAAATTCCGAAGAACTTTATACCCAGCTAAAGATTCTCAGAGTGCATGGTTCGGAACCAAAATATTATCATAAAGTATTGGGTGCAAACTTCCGCCTGGATGCTTTGCAAGCGGGTGTGGTGAGTGCCAAGCTGGACTTTCTGGAAGGCTGGACAGAAAAAAGAAGGAAAAATGCGCAGATTTATAACAAGCTTTTCAAAGAGATGACACCGTTTGTGCAACTGCCGCCTGAGGTGTTTCCCCGCCATGTCTATAATCAGTATGTCCTCCGTGTAGGAAACCGCAGGGATGAGCTCAGAGCGTTTCTTCAGGAGAACAAGATCGGTTGCGAAATCTATTATCCAGTTCCGTTACATGTCCAGGAGTGTTTCAAGTCGTTGGGTTACAAAAATGGTGACTTTCCTGAGTCGGAAAGATCTGCGCAGGAGACTTTAGCCCTTCCCATCTCGCACGAGGTGGATCAACGCCAGCAGGAATATATTGTCGAAACGATTCAGCGTTTTTTTCTTGCGAAGTAAAGCGGTTTAAAACAGGGGTGGCTTTTCTTCTTCTTTGGGTCTGTCTCGGGGGATATGAACCTGGCTTTCGCAAACCATAATGATGTGAAACCCCAGTTTTGTCTGGATGGGTTCGGGAAGCTTGAATTTTTCCGTTTTCATTATGGTATCGATCAACTCCCGGTTCAGGGTTTGCGAGGCCAAATCCATTTCCTGATAAACCCAGCCCAGCGAGCCTCCCAAAGCTTTGCTCAGGCAAATGCTGTATTTTTTAGCCAGACGGGCAAAAAATTTCTCCACTTTTTCCCAGTCATGATAAGCCTTATCCGGGTCATCCACTTCCAGTTGCGCCAGATCATTCTGGTACTCGACAATAGTTTCCCAGATCATTTTTGCAGATTCCAGGGACGTCATGCGGATGTTTCGCACGCGATGCTCCATGGGTTTGTCGGTGGTGAAAGTCTTCTTTTTTACGACAAAAGCCTTTTTGATTTTTGGCTTGGGTCGGATAGGGGCGGCATCGGCTACGGGCTGGCGCTCCTTCGCGGTTTTGTCGCGTTCGTAGGTGGTTTTTTCGGGTTCCTGGGGTTGTTCGCTTTTGGACATAATAACCTGTATTTTAAAAAAGAGTTGTACCTATGAAGTTTAGTTTGAACGGATTTATTTTTCAAGCCATATAAGTTCAAGGTATTGCAAGACCGCCCCCTGGCAATTGCTTGCGATAATCTCGTGTGCGGATTCTTTCACTTCCGGCAGGGCATTTTCCATGGCAATGGCGTGGCCCGCGATCTCAAACATATCCAAATCGTTCAAATAATCGCCGAACACAACGATGTTTTCCAGTGGAATCTCCAGTTTTTGCGCCAGAACTTTTAACATATTCCCCTTGCTGGCCTCCTGGTGGAAGGACTGGAGCCAGTAATAGCCTTTCATGGAAACGTCTTCGGCAAAATATAAATTAAGATGATCGAAATGTTTTTCTTGCAATAACCGGTAGAGGGGTTCCAGGCGATCGTGTGTGTCGATCAACAAAAATCCGGAAATATTTTCCTCGGCGTGAAACTCGAAACGATTGACCTGGCGAAGTCTGCCGTCACCTTCAAGACTTTTGATATAGGCCTTAGAGCCAGGGTTGCTGGCACTCCGGTAATAAAGTTTGTGTTCTTCTCCGAATGTGTAAATGAAAGGATCAATGCCCTGGGGCAGGGCGAACTCAAGCATACTCTCCACGACTTTTTTTTCAATGGAGTTGGAGTGTTCCAGAATACGGCCGTCGTTAAAATCGACCAGATAAACACCATTGAATAAAATAACCGGCAGGTTGAGGTGCAGTCCATTTAAAATCGGGTGCGCGGAATCGTAGTTTCGGGCGGTTGCGATGGTAAAACGCATCCCCAGGTCGATCAGCCGATTGAGGCGTTTTTTATACTCTTCGGGGAATGAACCATCGGACAATAATAGTGTGCCATCCAGATCGGACACGTATAAAAGATCTTTATTCATATGAGGGTTGCAATAGTTTGGCTAGAATTATTTGTCTGAGAGCCTGCTTGTAAGGAATCGCATTGGCAGTATACTAAACAGCGTCTCTATTTGGTTAACCTATTTGTGGAAAAGGATGAGGTTCATGAAAAAAACAGGTTGGTATTTGCAATCTGCCCTTCTGGGAGTGTTTTTTGTTTTCATTTTTTGCCCGACGGGTGAAGCGTTTGATTTTTCTGACTGGGATGTTCTGGTCAAAAAATATGTTGCCCCGCAAACATCGGAAGGGGTTCGGTTTAACGCTGTCGATTATGCCGGTTTGAAAAATGATGCTGTTTTTTCGGGCCTGGTTTCCAGATTGGTGTCGTACCATCCTGAGAGTTTGAAGTCCCGCAAGGCCAAGCTGTCCTTTTGGATCAATGTCTATAATATTCTGGCGGCAAAAATGATCACCGATCATTATCCGCTAGAGAGCATCAAGGATGTGGGGAATTTTTTCAAGCCGGTCTGGAAACGGACGGCGGGTAGTGTCGGAGGCGTCGAGCGCACTCTCAACGACATTGAGCATGAAATTCTCAGAAAAATGAACGAGCCGCGCATCCATGTGGCAATCGTTTGTGCTTCCATCAGCTGTCCTGATCTTCGCCCGGAAACTTATACGGCGGAAAAACTGGATGAACAATTGCACGATCAGATGGAAAAGTTTTTGCAATCTGGCACAAAGGGGATGCGGCTGGACGAAAAGAAAAACAGGGTTTATCTTTCATCCATATTCAAATGGTTTGCCGAGGATTTTGCAAGTCGCGGCGGGGTTTTAAATTTTATCGCCCAGTATGTAAGTGCAGAGGATAGAAAAGTTCTGGCTGATGCCAAAATTAAAATTTCTTATCTGCACTACAACTGGAAGATAAACGGTCGCTAACTGCAGGTTTTTAAATCACCCCAGCCCCCTGTGATGCCCCTTCATTTGGCCTCATGCACCGAAGTGGGTACTTTGAAAAGAGGGGTCATTAAAAGCTCCCCCTTCTACGAAGTACCCGCTTCGGGGCATGAAAGCCGAGGAAGGGGCATCACAGGGGTTGGGGGGATTTGGTTTTTCAGTTATCGAACACTCATTAATCCGCATGTTTGCGCAGAAATGTCGGAATATCAAAATTTGCGGTCAGGCTTCCCGCGTCCGGGTTTTCGTCCTTAATGGAAGAGGCCAGGGATTTTAAATGTTTGTAGGAAGTTACCCCTGAATCGTCGATGGGTTCTCCCCCGACTACTTTTTTCAAGGCAGGTCTTTCCGCAGGATGCGTTATTACTGCATCCACATCCTCAAAACCTGTGGCGATGACAGTTACCCGCATCTCTCCTTCCATTTCGTTATCGATCACCGCTCCGAATATGATATGTGCGTCTTCGTGGGCGTTTTCCTGAATCAACATGGAAGCCTCATTGACTTCCAGCAGGGTGAGGTCTTCACCACCGGTGATATTGATCAGGATTCCCTTTGCGCCATCTATTGTTGCTTCATCCAGTAAAGGACTGGAGATGGCTTTCTGTGCCGCCTCAACAGCGCGCATATCTCCGGTAGCGGTTCCGCTGCCCATCAGGGCTTTGCCCATGCTACCCATGATGCATTTGACATCGGCAAAGTCGAGGTTGATCAGGCCAGGTGTGACAATCAGGTCAGAGATACTGCAGACCGCCTGTTTTAAAATATCGTCCACCATTGCAAACGCACTGGTGAATGAAGTTTGTTTGCCGACATAACTGAGAAGCTTCTGGTTGGGAATGACGATCAATGTGTCAACGGCTTCTTTAAGTTCCAGAATGCCTTCCTCCGCCTGCCGCATTCGTCGTTTGCCCTCAAATGAAAATGGTTTGGTGACTACGCCAACTGTCAGGGCTCCCACTTCCTTGGCGATGCGCGCAATGATGGGCGCGGCACCTGTACCGGTTCCACCCCCCATTCCAGCGGTGATGAAAGCCATGTCCGCTCCTTCCAACATTTCACGAATGGTTGCCTCGCTTTCTTCGGCGGCATCCCTTCCGATTTCCGGATTCGAACCTGCACCAAGGCCACGAGTCAGTTCTCCGCCAATTTGAATTTTTCCTGGGCACTCAGATTTTTCAATCGTTTGCAGGTCGGTATTGGCGATAATAAACTCTACGCCACGAATATTATCGCGGACCATAGAGTTGACGGCATTATTGCCTCCTCCTCCTACACCCACGACCTTGATAGTTGCAGAATAATCATTTTCGTTTTCAAACTCTATTAAGCTCATTGTACCCTCCCGGTTTTAAAAAAATTCATCAGCCCAATCTTTCATACGTGAAAATATTTTATCGAACAGGTTTCTTCCCTGAAGTTCTCGATTTCCTTTCGACTTAAACCTTTTGGAACCATACTGGATCAACCCTGTACAGGTTGCATACATGGGGTTGTTCACGACATCGATCAATCCCCCAAGGCCGATGGGGGTTCCTATGCGCACAGGGGACTGGAAAACATCCTCCGCTAATTCGGCCATGCCCTGCATGCTTGCTGCTCCGCCTGTCAGGACAATGCCCGAAGAAATGATTTCTCTGTAGCCGGACTCGCCCACTTCATGATCCAGCAGTTCAAACATTTCTCGGGTTCTGGCTTCAATAATTTCGCTGAGAATCTGGCGTGGGACAGTTCGTGGCTCCCGTCCGCCGACACTCGGTGCCTCAATATTTTCCTCTTCCTGAACCATAGGAGGATAGGCGCATCCGAAAGCGTGTTTGATTTTTTCTGCTTCCGCATTCGGAGTGCGAAGTCCAATGGCGATATCATTGGTCATTTGAGCGCCGGCAATAGTCAGGACCGCTGTATGCTTGATGGCTCCCTGGAAAAAAATAGCCAGATCAGAAGTTCCTCCACCTATGTCAATCATCCCAACGACCAGTTCTCTTTCGTCCTGGGATAGAACAGATTCACTGGAAGCCAGTTGCTCGAGTACAATATCCTGAACTCCCAGTCCGGCCTTGTTGACGCATTTGACAATGTTTTGCGCGGAAGTCACGGCGGCAGTCACGATATGAACCTTGGCCTCAAGCCTCACCCCTGCCATGCCCAGAGGCGTTTTGATCCCGTCCTGATTATCAACAATGTATTCCTGAGGAAGCACATGAATGACTTCTCGGTCAAGAGGGATGGCAATGGCTTTGGCGGCTTCAATGACGCGGTCAATATCTTTCTGCGTGATTTCCTTGCCTTTGACCGCGATGATGCCATGGCTGTTCATGCTGTTGATATGGCCTCCGGCAATGCCCACAAAAACAGACTCGATTTCGCATCCCGCCATCAATTCAGCTTCTTCAACAGCGCTTTTTATAGACTCCACGGTGCTGTCTATATTTATGACTACCCCTTTACGCAAGCCTCTTGACGGATATTGGCCGAGGCCAATGATATCTATTTTTCCACCATCAATGACCTCGCCAATGATGCAACAGATTTTGGTCGTTCCAATATCCAGGCCGACAATATAATTACTTTTTTTGGCCATGCGTCCCATTACCTCCTGATTTGTGTCTTCATGGATGTTGAGTTGATTGGGATTTGATTCCGGACCACGACTTGATTCTTGAATGATAGGTCGATCATCCGGATCTTCATATCGTCATCCTCCAGAGTGTCGAGGACAATGATGAATTTTTTAAACCCTTCCGTTAATGCTTCCATGGACATCTGGATTTGCAGATCACGGTTGTGAGTTGAAAATATGATTCTGGAATTCCCCTTTAGCTCGGCGGTATCCAGAAGGTTGCTTCCAAAAAAAGGAAGCTTGTTTAAATAATGCATGGTCTTGAGGCTCTGTATGACCTTGTCCCCGGAAAAATTTTCAGGCTTTATGCCCTTGGCAGATTGAATGATCAACGGCAAATGGCGGTACTCCGGTTTTTCTTCCGACAGGATCACTCCAAAGTTGTCCATTAAAAATATTTTTTCGAATTTGACCCGGGCATAAGGAATGCGTTCGGTCAATTCGATTTGAATGCCCTGAGGAAACTTTCTTTGCACGGATGCGGAAAGCACCCAAGGATGCTCTGCAAGCCTTTCTGAAGCTTCAGA
>CAZEBI010000043.1:0-17380 GCA_964510355.1 uncultured Nitrospina sp.
CACCGGGCAACCGCGACCCGGAAGCAGAAGAAATTGCCGCCTGCAAACCCTTTTTGATCGAGCAATTAAAAGCCATCAAACCCAAAGTCATCGTGGCTCTGGGCAAACCCGCCTCTTCAACTCTATTGGGAAGAGTCGTGCCCATCGTCAAAGAGCGCGGCACGTGGCACGAATACGAAGGCATCAAGTTGATGCTCACCTTCCACCCGTCTTACCTGATTCGGTTTTATACCCTGGAAAACCGCAAAGCCGTACATGACGACATGAAAAAAGTATTGCGCGCACTGAAGAAATAAATTTGGTGGAGGGCTGACATAAAAGCGCTTAACCTCATCGACACGGGGACTACCAGTTAAAGTTTTTGACCCTACATATTTAGGCACAGACCACTCCCTAGACCAAAATAGCACAAACAAGACTAAAATAGTTGATATGTCTTGTTTTATCTCGTATGATCTCTTTAAGGCTTAAAACTAAAATAAGGAGATCAAAATGAACACAAACACTTTTATCACCGTTCCAATTGAAACGTCACGATTCTTAATGCTTGCCAGTTTTTTACAAGAGCAGAAGAGTGGACATGACCCGGTAGGAGCAATAGAGTTTGCTATTGATTATTGGATGGAAAATGCCTCTTGGAAAGAAGACTTGGTTCAACCCAATGTGCCAAGGCAAGCGGATAAGGGTTATCACTGGAAAAATGTATTTTTGCCAAACGGAACATCGTTACGCATGAAGTATAAAGGAGAGTATTATTATGCTGCGATTCAAGGCGATAAAACCATTTTCAATGGAAAAGAAGTTAGTCCAAGCGAGTTCGCTAACTCGCTCACAGAAACTAGTCGGAATGCTTGGAGAGACATCTGGGTTAAGCGACCTAATGATCTAGAGTGGGTTTTCGCAGATAAACTGAGGGGTGATGAATAGGAGTTCGACCTAGATAACCCGTATCCGTCAGGCATGAGAAAAACATGGTAATTAGAGAACCATTGTTAACCACCCTCACCTCAATCCTCTCCCCTCAAGGGAGAGGAAGCAAAAAAGTCCCTTCTCCCCTGGAGGGAGAAGGCTAGGATGAGGGGGACTCGATACTACCGTTTCAAAATGCTCTGCGAAAAATAGCGGGCGGGAATTTTGACATCGAACTTGATGACATCAAATTTGTAGGTGGTTTTGGTGTTTTCCTTGAGTATGTCGCGGAAAATCATGGAGCGGGGAAACAAGCGTTTGCCGATTTTTTCGTAATCCTCAAATAAAATTTTCTTTAACAGTTTGCCGCTTTTGGCAAAACGCTCTTCTTTTAAAACAATGCGCCGCTTCGCATCGATCCAGACTTTTCGCGTCTGGTAAGTGGTTTTTTTATCTTTGGCAGCCAGATTCAAAACGGTGCAGGGAACACCGGCAAAATTTTCCAAGCCTGACTCCGAAAAGCTTGCGCTATAAGAATAGCTCAGCTTGTGGTCTTCCATCATATCTTCGTAAGACAAATCACTTCCCAGCATCGACTGCCTGAGCAGGTGCCCGGCTATTAAAATCTTCCTGTCTGTGCGGGGAGTATACATCCAGAGTTTGCCACCGATCTTGAGCATTTTGGTGCCCTTTTCCCGTGCGGGTGCGGTGTAATGGCTGTATGACCGTGTAGTCCCTTCCATCCACGAGTCCTGGGTGAGAGTGCGTATTTTGCGTCCGTTGTCGATGATGAGTCGGCCGGAAATAAATTTTGTATCGGCCCAGAGATTTTCGTCCACCAACTCCAACAATCGTTGCGCACTCAATTCTTCTGCCATAGAGCTGCTGGCAAAACAAAAATAACCGACCAGAAAAAGGATGCTCACAAAACTCATTTTATTCTTTGGGGGTATCATCCCGCCTCCAGTTCACGAAAAAGGTTGGCCTCTGATCGTTTAAAAATAGCCAGGCTGGCGACAAGAGTTCCGGCGACACTGGCTAAAACACCCGGAACAATACCCTGAACAAACGCTCCCACGGTCACACGCGAACGCACCACATCGTTGATCATCAATCCGGTTTGCGCAAAATTATCCCCCATATTGATTCCCACTTCCTGAAGATACCAGGTGAATGCCCCGCCTAATAACGACCCTGCCACCGAGCCCAGAACACCTATCCACAGCCCCTCTATCGCCAGAGTCAGAATCAGCTTCCAATGCGGTTCGCCAAAAGCCAGGCGCAGTCCCATTTCTCCATAACGGTGAATGCCGCTCAGAATGCCGGCATTCCAAAGCACTAAAATCATGAGGAAAGTAAAGATACCCACGACAAATGCTTTGATGACGCTGAATTTATCCGCAATCGCGCCGATATTTTGCTGGTCAAGAATACTGAGCACGATGGGAACATCATCTTTGGCCCAGTCTTTCGGTGGGGTCCAATTCACCAGACTTGCATTCATACGCTCCTTGACTTGTTCATAACGATCAAAACCGACACTCGCAGGAAAATAACCCAGCCAGTCGGTCACCATATCTTCCATATAAAACGTATTCTGCGCCGACACCAGATCAATCAGCACCATTTTTTTATCCATGGCACTGACCCCGAACTGCAACAAACCGGAAATTCTATAATTGTCCGTCACCAGCCCGCCATCAAAAGACTGGCTGATCAATGTGACCGTCTGCCCCACCGACACATGCAAAACTTCCGCCAGTTTAAATCCCATCAACATTTCGTTGAAACCCCTGGGGAGGGCTCCCGCGACCAGAGAGGACTGCAAGTGCAGGCGTGATATCTCTTTGGAACCCGGCGAAGTCAGGTCCATCGCCATTCCCACTACCGGAGTTTGCGAACGCGTTTCACCCTGTTCATCGGGGACATCCAAAATGGCTCCCCAACGGATTCTTGGCGACCAGTCTATTTCCGGCGCAGAGTGCTGAGTGAGCCAGTCATGCGTCTCCTGTTGATTCGCCAGAGAACGATCTAAAGGACGCAGATGTTCTTCCTCGTAAAAAGGTTTGTTCACCAAACGCAGATGGCCCGAATCGATATTGGCGGTCATGTCGATCATGCCCATAAATACGCCTTCCATAAAACCCACCAGCGCAACAACGAGAGCCACCCCAACTGTCACCACAGTAAATGGAAATAAAAATCGTGATTTGTCGCGAAACAATCCGCGAAACCAAAAACCAATCAAGCGATCGCCCTCCCCCGCAAAGCCAGGGTCGGGTCCAGCCGGGTGATTTTTTTCACCGGTAGCCAGGCCGCAACAATGATCAAAACCAGAACAATGAGGACCGAAACCAGAATTTCCCGGACCTGGTAATCCGGGTAAATTGTTTCGCGAATCGGGAATGAAGCTTCGCTCAAATGTGTCACATCAAAACCAACGCTCTGGAACCAGATAAAAAAAGGCACGCCCAAAATCACCGCTAAAACCAGAGCCCATAAGGCCGCTATGATTCCTTCCAATGTGAATATTTTCACAATGCGCCCAGGCTCCATACCCAGAGCCATCAGGGTGCCAATTTCTTTCTGCCTTTTAAAAATATTCAGAATCTGTGTATTGAACACACTGGTACAAACCAGAACCATCAATATTCCCCAAAGGATTTTAGAATTGATTCGGTCCTGACGCAAAAGAGCCAGTAAATCAGCCATCAACATATCTATACCGTGAAAATCAAAACCCGGCACTGGCCCCAAATATTTGCGCACCGCCACCCAACTCACTTCCCCGTCTCGGGCCGTCATGGATCGCAAATGATCCAACCGCAACCAGACCACACCATCGTCAATGCGTGGATTAACGATATCCCCCACATCCACAATCAAGATATCGCGAGCATCCACCGCACCCCCTTTATCGCGCCATTTCAAAACCACCGTATCGCCTTTTTTCAAATGCGCTTTCCGGGCCATCTTGACACCGACAACAGCCGGAATCATTTCTCCCGGTTGATCCAGTTTCAAACCCGCAAGCGGCAAATGCAGAAGAGACTGGTCCGTTGCGATGCCTCGCAACTGGACCGGAAACAGTCGGCGGTTAGGATAAAGCTGACCCTGCTGGACCAACACTTCCGCTTTGTCCCTGGGCGACAGATTGCGCAATACTTCGGGCACGGGCATTGTAAAATCCTCCCACTGCGTTGGTGTGAGAATATCAAATCCGGGTGCCCGATAATGCCCACCGCCAACATCTGTCGACACCAGGTTCTGCGTGGCCTGCGCCTGGAACCCATTCAATAGTGACAGCATGAAAATAAGGGCGATGATGGATAACGCCGTCACCAGTACATTGAGAAAAGCCCGCAACCCCTGACGGTAGAAATTCTTATTGGCGATATCCCAGTTCAAACTTTCACCCCGTTTCTGCCCTCGTCCCAACTCACCCGACCGTCTTCGAGCCGAACTTCCCGCCGGATATAGCGGGTCACCTTTTCATCGTGAGTAGAAAAAATCACCGCCGCTTTATATTCATGATTGAGTTCCTGCATCAGTTTTAAAATCTGGTGCGAGTTCTCAGAATCAAGGTTTGCGGTCGGCTCATCGGCGAGAATCAGCAAAGGGTCTTTGACCAATGCTCGGGCTATCGCCACCCTCTGGCATTGCCCGCCTGACAACTGCGCCGGTTTTTTATTGATCTGATCCATCAACCCCACCTTGGCGACCATGCTCTCAACCCGTTCCCGGGCCTGGCTTTCTTTGAGTCCGTTCAGGAGTAATGGAAAAAGAATGTTTTCATAAACCGAGTAAACCGGCAGCAGATTATACGTCTGAAAAATGAAACCAATATTTTCCCTGCGGTATCTCGCCAGTTGTTCCCGGCTCATGCCTTCCAGACTGGCACCCTTGAAAAGGACTTTTCCTGTTGTGGGACGATCCAGTCCTCCTATCAAATTCAACAGGGTGGTTTTCCCGGAACCCGAAGGCCCGACAAATGACATGAACGCACCCTTCTCCACCTTCAGGCTGACATCGTTCAAGGCCGTGAAGTTTTCTTCGCCAACCCGATACACCTTGGACACTTTTTCAAGTGTGATTAAAGTTTCATTCATTTTTAAATTTCTCCAAGGTAACCTCTACCCGCATGTTGCACGAGAAGTTTTCAAATCACCCCAGCCCCTCTTTGTAAAAGAGGGGTCCATTAAAGCTCCCCCTTCTACGAAGGGGGTTGGGGGGATTTGGTTTCCTGGCTTTGAAGCAAAACAAATATTGTTTCATATTATGTTTTTACCCCAGAAGTAGTTCCAGTTCCTCGATCAGGATACTGGAATCCGGGGCCACCTCACTCAAAAAGCTGGCTACGGGGATGCCATCTTTTCCAACCAGAAATTTATGAAAATTCCATTGTGCCTCATTTTTCCCAGGAACCGGCATCCTTTTTATCCGGTATAACACCCATTTTACCAGTGCAAATATTTGCGATCGCACCTCCCCTCTCCCCTGAGGTTCCAAGCCACAATCATACAAGTATTGGTATAAAGGAATTTTTTTTACACCCAGAACAGACACCTTACTGAAAAGATCAAATGTTATTGGATAGTTTTTCTGGCAAAAATCTTTAATCTGAGCGTCGCTCCCCGGCTCCTGTGCGCCGAAATCATTGCAGGGAAAAGCCAGGACACTCAAACCCCGAGCTTGGCATTTTTCATAAAGTTTTTGCAGGCCCGCATACTGAGGGGTGAACCCGCACTCAGAGGCCACATTGACGATCAGCAAAACCCTTCCCTGGAACTCAGAAAGTTTGATGACCTCCCCGGCAATGCCTTGGGCGGAAAAATCATAAATGCTTTTATTCAAGGGTTTCATATCTCCTGTTTGAAAATTAGTTGTACAATTGAGGTATAATGAACGGTGTAATCATTTCAAAAGACGCTTTTCAAATGTTGGCTTTCAAAAACAATCTCTATGACACCCAGTCCCCTGGCAAATCTAGCTCTAGCCCGGATTCGGACTACAATTCCTGTTTCGACCCCCGCCATTTTCTCGAAGTCGCTCTCAGTCAGGAAGAAGAAATTTTATCATTCATTGAACACCAGCCGCAGATGTTCCGGAGAGACGATTTCGGACAGTTTTACCCCCATGCGGGAAAAATCAATTCCCTGCATTCTCTCAAAGAGCTCCTGAGAATTTTAAAATACGGGTTAAACGAAAAATCTTGCTGGCAATATATGAATACCTACCATTTTTGTTTTTTATATGATGTGCTGATACGCTTTTCTTTTAATTATAACCACGACAGTTTACAGGAAAAATTATTATACCTTCCTGAATTAAAGGGCAAGTCGGTATACCTCGGAAGTTTTGTCAGCAACTATTTTTTTAATCGCGCATTTCTTGAAGACTCCGAACATTTCAATTCTCTTGACCGGGAAGACAAAGTCCTCCTCGGCTACGACTGCCCCTGCCTGTTCGGCGTGGTCAACGGCCTGACTCCGACACGGGAAGAAATGGCCCTCAAAGAATCCAAAGATTACCCCTACACGGTTTTTGTTTGAATTGGCTTAGGATGCAGATGGCTTATGACAGGGCCCTGATGCGCGACAAGGTGGCTAGAATAAAGGTGAAACGTTCAAGCTTCTGTCGCTGTTACCTGAAAGCCCCTGCCGGTTTAGCGTAATCAACGGGCTCGGACTGAGCAAAGAACTATTCTGACCATACTGCAAGTTCATTCCCGTTTGGGTCACGGAAGTGGAACCTTTTGCCTCCGGGAAACTCAAAGATAGGCTTTGATATTTCTCCGCCAGCTTTTGTCACACTCTCTAATTTTTGATTCAGATCGCTGGCATATAAGACAACCAGAACGCCCCCACTCGATACTCGGGCATCCCCTTCACCATTAAAACCACCATCAATATTTGCACCAGAAAAGCTGATGTAATTCGGCCCCCAATCTGTAAACTCCCATTCAAAAACCTCGTTATAGAATTTTTTTGTTTCGGTATTTTTAATCATAAGTAATTCAATATAGGGGACCTCTATTTATTCAATAATTTGGCCTCGGGCAACTCGCAGACCCTTATTTCATAAGGGTTGTTCATGGCCAAAAGCAATTTTTAGAGGTGCCCTATAGTTAATACTATTGTTTTTGTTATTCATTAAATATTCCTTTAATTTTTATAAGTGAGGGACAGGATAATTCCCAGACTTGTACCTTCCACAACAGCCCCAGCGGCCCAGGCGGAGGCCAGCGTTAGAGGTATGGGCATATAGGGATAACTGCCAAATTGCATAACGGCTATGAATAGCCCCATAGGCAAGCCATAGCGCACGCCTTCTCCCAGGCCCTTGCCTTCGTAGTTACGGGTAAATATCCATGCAAATATAGTAGCAAACGCCATTTGGCTGAAAATCGCCCAAGGCATATAGCCTGCCATCTCTTCTTTGGTGCGCCAAAGCTGAGCGGTACTTTCATAAATACCGCTCAGAATCATCCCGTGGAACAACCACTCAAAAAAGAAAACAAAAATAAAACACGCAAGAACTGAAAGAAGAAACCGCTTGATATTCATTTTGGACCTCGTTTGAAATTTAAAATTGGGTTCCGTTCAATAAATTTTACCAACTGTAATGCAATTGTTAACAGGCCATATTTTTCATGGCCTCTTCCATTTCTTCTGGCGTGACATCATGCACATGTTCCGCAATGGTCCATTCCACAGCAAACGGATCGGTAAGGGTTCCCATTCGATCACCCCAGAACATATTTTCAATACCCTTTTTCTCAGTCATACCCGCAGCTTTTGCTTTGTTAAATACGGCCTCTACATCTTCAACGTAAACGTAGAAAGATATGGGGGAACCCCCCATGCTCTTAGCAGATCGGGTCAGTTCTCCTCCAGATTCAGGACATGGAGCACCTATCATTAATCGGGCGTTTCCAACCTGAATTTCAGCATACATCACTTTGCCGTCAGGGGTATGAAGACACATTTTTTCTTCTGCGCCCAAGGCTTTTTTATAAAACTCAATAGTAGCAACCGTGTTATCCATTACGATGTATGGCGTTACGGAAGTAAACCCTTCAGGGATTGTAGACATAAATAATCTCCATTCGTTAAATATAACCAGTTTTATTGCAAACTGTTTAACATTATGCACAGCACTACTGACAGCGTGTTGTCAGTAGAGTGACAGTATTGTATGATTAGTTTTTTAAGGGGATGTAATGCGAAGAGCTGACCGACTATTCCGTATCGTTGAATATTTAAAAGCCCGCAGGCAAGTGGTGACTGCCGAATCGCTTGCCCAAAAACTGGAAGTGAGCGTGCGCACCGTATACCGCGATATGGCTGATTTGGGAGCATCAGGTGTCCCTATAATCGGGGAGACCGGTGTCGGCTATATGCTGGATAAAAATTATGTAGTACGCCCACTGATGTTTGATGTTGAGGAATTGGATGCGCTGATGCTGGGTGCGCAGATGGTAGAAAGCTGGGGCGATAAAGAACTGATCAAAGCGGCCCACAAGGCCATTGACAAAATCACCGCCGTATTGCCTGAAAACCTACACCGAGAGATTGCTGAGACTTTTTTGTTTTCCATGCCGACTCAAGCCAAGCCTGTCATCACGATAGATTTTTCAGCGGTGCGCAGGTCTATCCGAAGCAAAAACAAAGTAGAGTTCAGCTACACAAGAGAAGATGGACAGGCATCAACCCGACGAGTACGCCCACTATGTCTGGCATTCTTCGGCCCTGTATGGCTACTCCTGGGATGGTGCGAAATGCGTGAAGACTTTCGCAATTTCCGTCTCGATAGAATGAAAAAGATGAAAATAACAAAGGATCATTTTCAGGATGAAAAAGGTAAACGGTTACAGGATTATAAAGAGCTGTTTTGTTAAGGCCTGACAATGCACCAGAAGGCAACACCCGTTTCACAGAAATAGATTAAAATATATTATCAAACGTCTTAGCGTAAAGGAGAAATTTATTGCTCCCCGTTGTTACCGCAGAACAAATGCAGGCTATCGACCGGCAGGCCATTGATGGCTTAAAAATCCCCGGCATCACTCTCATGGAAAATGCCGGAGTCGGCATCGTGCGGGAGATGCAAAGCTGTTTTCCCGACCTGTCGCAAAAAAAAGTTTTCATTTTTTGCGGCAAGGGCAATAACGGCGGCGATGGTTTTGTCATTGCCCGCCATCTATTTGGCATGGGCGCTAAAGTTCAGGTCTTGTTAGCCGGAAAATTGTCGGAGCTAAAAGGAGATGCCGACACAAGCGCCGTTTGCGCCCAAAAAATTGGCGTTCAGGTTGACGAGTTATGCTCGGAAAATTTGCACCAGTATGACCATAAACTACGCCATTGCGACCTCATCATCGATGCCGTTTTCGGGACCGGGCTGAACAAACCGGTCACGGGCTTGATGGCAGAGGTCATTGAAAAAATCAACCAGTTTGAAAAATTCGTGGTCTCGGTAGACATCAATTCAGGTGTGGACTCAGATAGCGGTCAGTTGATCGGGCCATATGTTAAATCTGATTTGACCCTTGCCCTCGCCTGCTGGAAACAAAGCCATTTACTCCACCCTGCGGCGGGTGTCATGAAAACAACCCGGCTCATCGGCATTGGTATTCCAGACGAAGCCCATGAAAAGCAAAACATCCGTGTCCAACTGTCCGAAGAAGCGGATATAAAATCCTATTTTCGCAAACGCGACCCCAATAGCCACAAAGGCAGTTACGGTCATGTTCTGGTGCTGGCAGGATCTCGAGGCAAAGAAGGTGCCGCAGGGTTAACCGCCCTGGCTGTTTTGCGATCTGGAGCCGGTTTATGCACACTGGCTTTGCCCGCCAACTCCTGCCAAAAAACGGCGCACCCTATGGAAGTGATGACCGTACCATTGCCTGAAACGGTCAACGGCACGCTGGCATTGAACGCGAAAGAACCCATTCTGGAACTTCTAGAGGGGAAATCTGCTGTGGCTATCGGCCCTGGCATCACCACCGACCCTGAGACCGTTGCCTTAATAGGAGAACTGTTACCCCTGATTCAATGTCCACTGGTGCTCGATGCCGATGCCCTGAATGCGATATCGTCGCATAAAAACTGGTTAGAGCAGTTAAAATGCAAAACGGTTCTCACCCCTCACCCAAAAGAAATGTCCCGCTTAATCGGAGTCTCAACCGCAGAAATCCAAAAAAAGCGCATCACCACAGCCGCGCAATTTGCCAGCAAGCATTCCTTGACCCTGCTTTTGAAGGGTTCTCCCAGCCTGATTGCAGCAGCCGATGGATCTATAGTCATCAATCCTACAGGAAATGCCGGCATGGCAACCGCAGGATCGGGAGACGTTTTAACCGGAATCATTGCCGGGCTCATGGCTCAAGGCTTGGCCCCTGAATCGGCTGCCATTGCCGGGGCCTATATACATGGTCTGGCAGGAGATCATTTTGCCGAGACTGAAAGTCAAACTACCCTGATTGCGGGGGATATATTAAGATGCCTGCCTCAAAGCCTCAAACGCATATTGCCATGACCCTTGGCAGAGAGCTTTGCATAAGTCGGAAAAGCTAAACATGTACTTCCCCTCCCTTCATAGGGAGGGGCCAGGGGAGGGTTGGATTATGAATTTCATCAAAAAATCCACACCCCTCCAGACCTCCCCTCATGAGAGGGGAGGATCAATGGAAAATCCAGGGTTATGCAAAAGGTCTTCACTTGGCAGGGGAGGCAGATAACAATAGCGGACCACGCCAAGCGGTGGTAGAGAAAATTAACGAATAAAATAGAACAACATGGAAATGAAAAAAATATCGAACAGTCCTGAAGAAACCCTGCGGTTGGGCAAATCTCTCGGTAGCTCTTTAGGTGCGGGCGACATCGTTCTTCTATTTGGAGATCTCGGTGCAGGCAAAACTCATTTCACCCAGGGAATCTGCAATGGTTTAGAGATGGACAAGAATTCCTACGTTCGCAGTCCGACTTTTACGTTGATCAATGAGTATCCGGGCAGGCTTCCCATTTACCATATCGACCTGTACCGGATCGAGACTCAGGAGGATATCTATTCTCTCGGCCTTGAGGAAATTTTGTTCGACCAGGGAGTAACCATAATCGAATGGGCGGAAAAACTGCGCTCCCCCAAAAAATCGCTCATGCTGAATATTCAGGAGCGATTAGAAATAAACATAAAAATTATCGGCGACGATCAACGAGAATTCACCTTCAACTCGTTTTTTCCAGAGCCACGTTCTTTCCCGGTTTCCACTTTACTTTAAAGGGCTGGTATGTCATTATTGGCTCTATGGTATGCCATTTGCATATGCCGTTAATGCTTTATAAATTAGATATTTAAATGATTAACGCGGTCAGGAGAGTTTTATTATTAGTGGCCTTCAGCATAATCGGCGTGGCAGGATTTTATTTTCTCAGAAACCTGGGCACATCTGTCGAGATGGGTAATATCAAAATCAACGTGATGGAAAAAGGCATTGACGTTGAAATTGAGAATTTCAGAGTGGTCCATGAAGTCAAGGGCGTTAAAGAGTGGGAACTCAAAGCAGATTTAGCACAAATCAACAATCAGGAAGATTTGACCAAGATGCAGAATGTAAAAATGACTCTCTACAAAAGCGATAACAGGAAATATGTCATTGTTGCGGATTCAGGAACTTATAAAAAAGAAACCTGGAACGTCAACCTGGCTGGCAATGTAAAATTTGTAGGTTCTGCCGATATTTTGCGGGATAGATTGAGCATCAACTCTGAAAAAAGCGGTACAAAACCGACAAAATCGCATGAAAAATAAATGGACCGGATTTATTATTTTTGCCGCCTGGGTATTTTTCATGGTTTCCCCTGCCCTGGCTCAGGACAAGGCTCCGCCTAAAGAAAAGTCCAAAAAAAATGAAGCCCCACTGGAAATCACCTCGGATCGCATGCGCTCTGAAAACGGCGGAGTAAAAATAGTTTTTTCTGGAAATGTGGTGAGTTACAAAGGCGATCTGAAAATCACCTCTGACATTTTGGAGATCTACAATAGCGAGGACAAAAAAGAAACCGATGAGATTGTGGCCATTGGCAATGTGGTTATAACCCGGGGGTTAAAAAGAGCCATCGGCGATCGCGCGGTCTATTTCGATAAATTACAAAAGATAATTTTGACAGGCACCCCTCATGCCACCGCATGGGAAGAGGACAATATGATTGAAGCTCGGGAGATGATCTTTCTTTTGGATAAGGATCGTTTTATAGGCAACAAAAGGGTACGCATGAAAATGTATCAAAAAGATGAAAAAAAATCTCCGAAAAAAAAGTCTAAACCGGCTGACAAAAATCAACTTTCCTCCCCCAAATAAATAAAGTGTCTGGTCTGAGAACTGAAAACATTGTCAAGTCATACAAGGCTCGAAAAGTAGTCAACCGGGTAAACATCGAAGTCAATCCAGGTGAGATTGTCGGCCTGCTGGGCCCAAATGGTGCGGGCAAAACCACCAGCTTTTATATGGTTGTGGGGCTGACCCGCCCTGATGAGGGTAAAGTTTTGTTGGATGATGAGGACATCACCTATTTGCCCATGCATGAACGCGCTAAAAAAGGGATAAGTTATTTGCCACAGGAACCTTCGGTTTTCAGGAAATTGACGGTGGAAGAGAATATCATTGCAGTTCTGGAAGCGCAAAAACTCTCCAGTTTTGAGTGCAAAAAAAAAGCACGCGCACTTCTGCGAGAACTCAATATCCTCCATATAAAAGACTCCAAGGCGTATTCGCTGTCAGGGGGAGAACGAAGGCGGGTAGAAATCAGCCGGGCTTTGGCTACATCTCCGACATTTATTCTTCTCGATGAGCCTTTTGCTGGCATTGACCCGATTGCCGTGGCGGATATTCAGTCCATAATTTCTCAGTTAAAAAATAAGGGCATCGGCGTTTTGATCACCGATCATAATGTCAGGGAAACCTTGAGCATTACCGATCGTGCATACATTATCAATGCCGGGGAAATCATCGCATCGGGTAAACCGATGGAGGTTGCCCAGGACGAAAAAGTAAAACAGATTTATCTGGGCAACCAGTTTTCATTTTAGGCAAAGCATAATATGGCGATGGAAATGAAAATGAATTTGAGTCTGAAGCTGGGCCAGAAACTGGTCATGACGCCCATGCTGCAACAGGCCATCAAGCTCTTGCCCCTGGCGAGGCTGGAACTTGCCCAATTGATCCAGCAAGAAATTGTAGAAAACCCGGTCCTGGAAGAATTACTCGAAGAAGAAAACGAAGATGAAAATGAGCAAGAAGGGAAACAAGAGGAAATAGGGCCTAATGAAAATCTCAGCAATGAGCCCAGCACAGACTCTCAAGATCAGGAAATCGACTGGGACAGTTATTTTCAAGGCAATATCGACCAGGGCATGTCGATCGAAAACTATACCGAAAGACCCTCGATTGAAGCCACATACAAAAAAGAAGCCAATTTAGCCGACCACCTCATGTGGCAACTGGATTTATCCATTGACTCGGAATTGGATAAATTTATCGGTTCATGCATTATCGGCAATATTCAGAATGACGGGTATCTTTGCGCAAGTCTGCAGGAAATTGCTGAAATTGGTCAAACGGATGAAGAAAATGTTCTGAGGGTTCTAGAAATCATACAAGGTTTTGAGCCCACCGGGGTTGCTGCCCGGTCTTTGAAGGAATGCCTGATGATTCAGGCACGAACCCTTTCAGACAATAACCCCCATGTAGAAGTACTCATTGAAAACTATTTAGAGCGGCTCGAAGACAGATTCCTGCCAAAGGTTGCCTCCGAATTGAAAATTGATTTAGGGGAAGTTTTAGGTGCCCTGAAAATCATCAGGGAATTATGCCCGAAACCCGGACTTCTATTTAGCTCCGAAAGGGTTGACTATGTCGTCCCTGACCTTGTTGTAGTGAAAACGGAGAAGGGTTACGATGTGGTCTTGAACGACGACGGGGTTCCCAATCTGAAGATCAGCCCTTATTATCATCACCTGCTAAAGACCACTAAAGAGGGGCAGACCAAGGAATATCTGGAAGACAAATACCGTTCGGCTTTGTGGCTGATTAAAAGCATAGACCAAAGAAGGCAAACCATCTATAAAGTGGGTAAAAGTATTGTGAAATTGCAAAAAGATTTTTTAGATGATGGTTTGTCCTATCTGCAACCCATGGTCCTCAAAGATGTTGCCAGAGATATTGAAATGCATGAATCTACAGTAAGCAGAATCACCACAAATAAATACATAGATACTCCGCAGGGAATTTTTGAACTGAAATTCTTTTTCCATAGCGGCATCAAATCCTATATGGGAAATAACATGTCTTCCATTCGGGTAAAAAATATGATTAAAGAAATCATTGCTGCGGAAGACAAGATACGCCCGTTGACGGACGATCAAATGGTGGAGGCATTAATGCGAAAAAATGCTAAAATAGCACGGAGAACAATCACGAAATATCGAAAAGAACTGAATATTCCCCCTGCGAGCAAAAGAAAAAAATTGTTTTAATTCCCCCTGCCCTTTAGTATTTTAGGGACGGGTCTACTTTGTTCGATAATTTTTCCCTGGGCAACTCACAACCCTTTTGGCCCACTATTCGTGCCCAAAGTTCATAAGGGTTGCTCATGGCCAAAAATAATTTTTAGAGCGGCCTTCAAATATACCTTTTACCAACTTTAACCAACATATGTTGTTTGACGTTTTTCCGGGAGAGCTTGATGAAACTGACTGTAACAGGACGAAACATTGATATCACGGATGGAATCCGGGATCATTTGCACAAAAAAATGGAAAAGACCATCCAGGAACTGGGTGAAAAAGCGGATATCCACGTGGCACTGCATGTAGAAAAATATCGTCATTTTGCGGAGATCACAGTAAAAACAAAGGGGTATACGGTACACAGCCAACATGAGACCGATGACCTGTATACCTCAATGGATAATGCCTTGCTAAAAATTGAAAAACAGCTGAGAAAACATAAAGACAGAGCCCAGGATCTCAGAATGAAACAAGGCACGCAGTCCAAAATGAAAAACCAGCAAGACTGAACCAACATTATCCTCAATTTGCTCCTATATATAAGATGAAAATAGACGATATTTTAAAAAAGGGCTCCATCATTGCCGAGCTAGTCGGAACCAATAAGGAGGAAGTCCTGCGCGAAATAACCGATTTCCTGCAAGAACAAAGTTTGATCAAGGACAAGGAAACCTTGTTCAACACCTTGATGGAAAGAGAAAAGCTGGGAAGCACTGGAATTGGTGAAAATGTAGCCATTCCGCACGGAAAATCCGATGAACTTTCCCAGATCATTACTGTTTTTGCGCGTTCCTTAAAAGGGGTAGATTTTGAGTCCCTTGACCAAAAACCTGTTCATTTTGTGTGCATGGTGATTGCACCGGCCAATTCGACAGGACAACATTTAAAAGCTTTGGCACGCATTTCAAGGCTTTTAAAAAATCAGGATTTGCGCGCAGGCATTCTAAAGTTACAGGATGCAGATCAAATCTATTCACTTCTGCTTGAAGAAGACTCTAAATTTATTTAATTGACGCAGATCAAACCTATCCACCTCTACTTGAAGAAACATTTACCTGATTGATTATGAAAGGTATTGCCGTATCAAAGGGAGTTGCAATCGGGAAAGCATACCTGCTTGACTCAAGCAAGTTCTGCATCATCAAGCATCAGCTTAATGATCTTGAAGCAGAAAAAGAAGTCGAGCGCTTTCGCGAGGCCATTGAAAAAACCAAGCGTCAAATGGTGGAGATAAAAAAACGTGCAAAAAAAGTCGCCGACAAATATGCAGTTATTTTAGATACCTACACCCTGCTTCTCGATGATGATATTCTGGTTAACGATACTATTGAAAATATCAAAAAACACAAAACCAATGCAGAGTGGGCTCTGACACAAACTTTAAACAATTTCCTGAAACTGTTTGACAATATCAATGATGAGTATTTGAAGGGGAAAAAAGACGACCTCGACCTGCTGGTCCAGACTATCCTGAAAAACCTCATTGGCCATTCACAGGAGTCTCTGTCTGATATCCAGGAGCCAGTAATTATTGTCACCCATTCCCTAAGCCCTTCAGACACCATCATGATGCCCAAAAACTTTGTCAAAGGCATGGCCACAGAGACGGGGGGGAAAACATCCCATGTTGGCATATTTGCAGCCGCCTTGGGAATACCCGCCATCACCGGAGTTAAAGGACTCACTACAAAAATCAATTCCGGAGATCAAATTATTATTGACGGTATTGACGGCGAGATCATCATAAGCCCCTCCAGCGAAATATCACAACACTACGCTAAAAAACAGGCAAACTACCGCAAATACGAAGAGAGGTTATTAGCCAATATTCATCAGCCAGCGGAAACACTCGATGGATATCAGGTTAAGCTATTGGCTAATATTGAGTCCAGCCAGGAAGTCAAAACTCTGTACAAATATGGAGCCGAAGGAGTCGGGCTTTACCGCACAGAATTCCTTTATCTAGCAACATCTTCTCTACCGGGAGAAAGAGAACTCTCTGAAAATTTCAAGCTGGTTGTCCAGGAAATGGAAGACAAACCCGTTGTCATTCGTACCATGGATATTGGTATGGACAAACAATTCGGGGGTGTCCGAAGCAACGAGGAAGACAATCCTGCCCTGGGTCTTCGCGGCATTCGTTTGTCGCTAGCCAAACCCCAGCTATTGACAGACCAGCTAAAAGGCATCCTGCGAGCAAGTTTTTATGGGGATATAAAAATTCTCTACCCCATGGTCTCGACAGTAACAGAAATAATTGCGGCTAACAAAATCCTGGAGGACGCAAAAACCGATTTACGAAAAGATGAAATTCCCTTTAATGAGGAAATCGAGATCGGAGCCATGATAGAAACGCCGGCGGCCGCCATTTGCATTGACCATATTCTCAGAGAAGTGGACTTTATCAGCATTGGCACCAACGATTTGATCCAGTATCTTCTGGCGGTAGACCGAGTCAATGAAAATGTGGCCCACCTTTACCAGCCCTTTCACCCTTCAGTTTTAAGGTCGCTAAAAAATATTATGCAGTCCGCTGAAGAAGCGGGCAAAAAGGTTTCAATTTGCGGCGAACTTGGGGGAGACCCGATGGCAACCATGCTTTTATTGGGTCTGGGTAAACTGGACGATTTAAGCATGGAGCCCCATGCGATTCCCAAAGTAAAAAAGATTCTTCGCACTATTCGGCTTGATGAAGCACGCCAGTTAGCCGATACTGCTTTAAAGATGAGTTCCCCGGACGAAATAACAGCCTTCATTGCGGATGAAATGAGGGCTCGGTTCCCGGAAGATTTTGACCGAGACCTCAGTTTTGAAGAGAAGTTAAACTCCGCCTGACATTACGAAATAACAAACCAAACAACTATTTCTTTTCCAATCTTCCAGCATAAGGAATAATTTAATGAAC
>CAZEBI010000044.1:0-17216 GCA_964510355.1 uncultured Nitrospina sp.
AATGCTTGGGGTATGACGCAATATCCCTTCGTTCCAGGACATGAGGTGATTGGAAAAGTTTCTTCAGTGGGTGAATATGTTTCACATATCTCTATTGGTGACCGGGTCGGCCTGGGTTGGCATGCAGGATATTGTATGACCTGCAACCAATGTCTGGATGGTCATCACAACCTGTGCTCAGATGCCGCCGCTACAATTGTGGGCAGACACGGCGGCTTTGCGGATACTGTGCGTGCTCAAGCAGTGAGTGTTTTCAAACTACCAGAAGGTCTTGATGCGCAAACAGCAGGCCCTTTACTTTGTGGTGGTATCACAGTATTTAATCCTCTGATGCAACTCAATATCTCGCCAACAGCAAGTATTGGTGTTATTGGAATTGGTGGACTGGGGCATCTGGCACTAAAGTTTGCGCGGGCATGGGGATGCAATGTGACAGCATTGACCTCCAGCGAATCAAAACTGCAGGAAGCATTAGAATTAGGGGCACACGATACTATCAATTCGCGTGACCCCGAAGCTATAAAGGCCGCTACGGGTCGCTTCGATTTACTTCTATCGACGGTGAATGTGAAGCTGGATTGGAATGCATATCTCGCAACACTAAAACCACGTGGACAATTATCTATGCTTGGTGTTGTTACCGAACCACTCGATTTGAATGTAGTTCCTATGTTATTCGGACAGTATTCAGTAACGTCTTCACCTGTGGGTGCTCCAGCTACGATTCGAAAGATGCTTGAATTTTCAGATAGGCACAACATCAGGCCTGTTACAGAAAACTTCCCCATGAGCAAGGTCAATGATGCATTAGAAAGATTGCGCCAAGGAAAAGCTAAATACCGGTTGGTACTGGTCAACGAAGGGTGACAGCTTCATTGACTTTAGCCAAACTCCAAAGAAATGCGTGAGCGATTAGACTTGTGTGGTTAAATTTTATGTGGAATTGGTTTCGTGATCATCGGCGAAAAAAAATACTGGCCACTCCTTTCCCAAGCGAGTGGGAGAGGCACATTCAAAATAATATTCAATATTATCAATACCTCAATAATGAAGAAAATAAGCGTTTACAGGATCTCATCCAAATCTTTATAGCCGAAAAGCATTGGTTGGGGTGCGATAGTCTCGAATTGACGGATGAAATTCGCGTCATAATCGCCGCCCATGCCTGCTTGATGATACTCGCGTTGCCAAACGATTATTACCGCAATGTGGAATCCATTTATGTTTATCCTACAACAATATTTTCGCCTGATAGTTCAACAGGATTTTTTGAAGTTCGCACTACCCCAGTGCGTGGCCCGATACCAATTCTAGGTGAAGCTCATCATCGCGGCCCAGTGATACTCGTCTGGGATGCTGTGAAAAGAGAAACTCGGCATCCCGAGCACGGTCATAATGTTGTCTATCACGAATTTGCTCATAAATTGGACATGCTCGATGGCAGTGCCGATGGCACCCCACCACTAACAACTCCTGAGGAATATCAGAGATGGAGCGAAATATGTTCCAAAGAGTATCTAGAGCTATGTGACGCGGTGAAACACGGCAAGCCTACTTTTTTTGACAGTTATGCGGCAACGAATGAAACTGAATTTTTCGCGGTGGTGACTGAATATTTCTTTAGTAAACCCGAAAATATGAAACGCTATCATCCAAAGCTTTATCGGGTTTTACAAGGGTTTTATCGGCAAGATCCGGCAAAGAAAGCATTTACCAACCCGCTTCATTAGCACCTGATCTACCTCCTTAATGACGGAATTGATAAAACCAAATGACACCTGATTTTAGTTCGATTTTAGTATAGAATCGAAATTATCAGAATAATGTTTGTCAAAATCTACTGTTAACACATTGCTTTGGAGGAGTTATGACGAGGGTCACAAAAATTTCAATATCCTTAACCCTGTTTTTCTTATTTTCAATTCTATACTTTGCAACAATGGTGCACGCACAGCCAATAAATCCAAATTGTAAAGATATAGCAAAAAAAATGATGCTTAATGATATTCAAATCAATAAGATTCAAAGGCAGATGACAAATGCTATAGGAAACGTCTATGGTGAAGCAGATGAACATGACCGGCAGGAACAGAAGTCGAAAAATCACCCCAAACGCATGGATAGGCATAATCGCCATGTCAACATTCTCGTACATAACCTGGGTCGCCGAGTTAGTAACATGAAAGAATTACTCAAGGAGGCAAAACAACAAGGAAGCAATTGCCAGAAAATGGTCAGGAAGATACCGGATAGGGTCAACGCCATGCAAGATATTCATGCAGAAATGGAACGATCATTAGGCAACACGAACACATCTGAGCGTGAGTTTCAGGATCTTATTAAGAATCTAAAGCAACAAGCAAACGGAGCCAATGCGGAATTGCAAAGTGCCCTCCGATAAGCGTGAGTTTCAGGATCTTATTAAGAATCTAAAGCAAAGTGTATATTGTGAATATCGAACTTGAGGGGAAACCTTTTTTAAAGCAGTATTATTCACCTGTAAAGGCTTTAAAGTAGCGGTTATTCTGCAACACTCTCACCGGGCATGGCCCGGTCGCCCCGACCCCCAATATGCCGCTGGGCCCAATAAGAAACATCTTCTTGGGTCCAGCGGTTTTTTTTATTCTTCAACACTCTCACGAGGCATGGCCCGGTCTCTCCAACTAGCAAAGAAAGGACTTAACAGTTTCCGTTGGGTCTTTTTTATTGGAGGGTGTCAAATCATCGGAGCAGTCAGGATAATCGCGATGTCATAAAAATCATCGGGCTAAAAAAACAATGTATTCTTCTGGTGATACTTCGCCTATGGCAAATGGCAATGGCCCGGCTTGAGAGGAATAAAAACCTGCCCCTCCCAATCTCATCACTGATAACCAACTCAAGGTTTTCTCCTGGAATTTGTCGGTAGGTATAAACCGGCCTCCTTGCGGCCATAGCGACTGCTCTCCTTGTGGCCAAACTATATTCGACTGATAGCGCGGAATGATCATTATGTCCCCTGGCGAATGTTCCTCCCCGAAATCAACCGCTTGATAACCCAAAGCCTCCATATAGTACTGAAACCCCCAATGCCCCTGAAATTTTACAGGGTATTGATAATTATTGAGTTTGGCACTGATAGTGTTTGCTGCGGACCGCTGGTTGTTCGCCAATGAGACATCCGCCCAAGTGACCAGAAGGGAGATAACAGCGGCAGGAAACAAAGGCCATATAGCGGATATAGAAGAGTTTGGTTCCCTGTTGAAATAATTAATGCGGCGCATTACGAGTATCGCGGCGGCGGGAAGCATTGGAAAAATATTGCGGGCACTTGTCGTCCAGTTGATATAACTCGCAAACACAAAAACACCAACGATCCAGAGAGCGAGCAATATGGATGTAGCATCTTTATGCCGCATCAGGTCGGTTATGGAAAGTATGAGAATGTGCATGCCTGCAGCGATGAACAGGGTAAGCTGAAAAACGAGACCCCAGCGGATTCCCGGTTTATAACCTGAAGACCCCAGTTCACCATATAACTGGGTGCCGCCAATAGCACCTACCGAGAGAATGATTGATGCGGATAGAGCTAATAATGCAGCTCCCATGAGAAAGAGAGTGCGGCGCGGCCATAGCATGGGAGCAAAAAATATTATTCCCAGCAAACAACCCCCCGTAAAAGAAAGTCCCGTCAAAGTTTTATCCAGGAGTTGCGAAGGTTGTACCCAACTGCCTGCGGCGTATGACGCGGCATCCGAAATCAAACTTTGATTGTAAAGACTGTAAGTCCACCACTCGTAACCAACGATAAACAATTCCGGTATGAACAGAATACATAGCCTGTAATCAACCTTCTTCTTCTCAACAAGAGTGAACACAAGTAGAAGCGGAATCAATGTTGCGCCGAAGTATTTTGTTAAAGTTGAGAGGGCAATAAAAATAGCGGAAAGAAAAAGATACGATAACCTTTCCTTTTTCAGACCTTCCAGCCATAGGAATATCGCCCAGACATAAAAGGCAAGCATTGTTGTATCGGACATCACCGATGCGCTGGATACGAGAAAGACCGGGCTGAACACAGTAAGAACAGCCGCAATATGGGGCAAGGAACAACAGGAACGAGCCAAAAAATAAGTTCCTAAACTTAAAGCTACTGCTGGAACCAGAAAGAAGAGATGAATGACAGTTTCATTCCAACCCAATAAGCCGGTAATAAGCGCAATATAATACGAAACAAGGGGAGGGTTTTTATTGACAGAAAACATATCCATCTCAAAACCATACCAGTTCACTTTAAATCCATAAAAGTCCAGAGGGTTCGACTGTATATGTCTGGCTGCCCACAAAAAAAGTGGTTCATCTATGTTGAAGGCTTTTGTAATAAAAGGCAGGAGCGATACAATAGTTATTGTTGCTACAATGAGTATGGGTGGTGCAATAAGAGGATGCTTTGTCGGGGGTTCGGTCATATATCTAAAATAGGCAGCCTTGGCTGATTTCAAAGGTGTCTTGATTATGACCCGGTCAAAAGAAAAAGGGCTCGACCAAATGGCCGAGCCCTTTCACATAAATACGGAACAACTCCGGCAGAGCTTTTAATTAAAGCTCTGCCGGAATATCTGGAGTTTCTTATTTGGGTACCACGTTAGTGGCTTGCGGACCTTTCTGGCCCATACCTTCCTCGAACTCAACCGCTTGGCCCTCTGCAAGAGTCTTAAAACCATCCCCTTGAATCTCCGAGAAATGAACAAAAAGATCTTTGCCGCTCTCGGACTCAATAAACCCATAACCCTTACTCTCGTTAAACCACTTTACTGTTCCTGCTGCCATAATAAATACTCTCCTGCAATTGTGCGGGAAGCACTTCCGGTAAAACCCGGATAATGTCTTCCCAGTTTTTAAACGGGGCTGGATTGATGCAAGAACTCTTAGAGAACCACTTCGAGATAAAACCAAATTGTCTTTATAGCTTTGCTCTAGGCGAGAAACTAACTCGCACTGCAACCTAACAACCCTTCTTTACTCTAACAAGGTAGCATAAATAGCAAAAAATATCCTAAATTTTTATCTTAAAGGGCACCCCCAGAAATCCCCTCCAACACAAAATGCAATATAAAACAATAACTTACCCAGATTCAGAAGGATGATTATCGAACAAATAAAGACCAAAAAAAATTAGAATCAACTTGACAGTGGCGGCTTTTCTGCCGCAAAACCGACCTATGCGGAAGATTAAAAAATAATAATTTAAATATCCTTGTAATCCTGACTACGCGTGGTAGCCTGAGGGTCTGCTTCCAGGCATCCCGCTCGAGGCAGGGCTTTTTAAAAAGCGGACTTTATATTTTCGCCACTCCTTGTTGGGGTGGCTTTTTTTGCTAATTACGTCAAGGGATAGACAGACTAAAGCGAGATAGTTCTATGCATGAAGTTAAGGTATACGACAGTTCCGGAAATTTGAAAAAAGTGATCTCTGTGAAACAGTTGAACATACGCTCGAAAAAACAATTGGACTTCCCTTCTCTTTTCAGGAAAAACAAAAGAACCGGAAGACCAGCAGCAAAACCCCCCGCAGACCAGGCAAAAGCAGGAACACCCTAAATCGGTGAGCCACTGGAAACCGATAACAATGACTTATTGAGCCGAAATAAGTTGTTGCCAGGCAAGCAAAGCTATTGCAAGCTCGCCCCACACCTGGCAGGGGAAATTGCCAATAAATCGAGATCCCCCTCTCGCCCCCCCATCCAACTCCTCCCAGGTCAGGTTCTCTTGAGAACGATGCACCAAAAATCATAGAAAAACCATTAAATCGGGATTTTTCACATCCTCTCTGAAAAAAACCTTAGAATATCCGAAATGCTCAAGAGGTGTCAGTGATGCAAAAAAAAAAGATACTTGTCATCGAAGATGAAGAAGATATTCAGGAACTGGTCAAGTATAACTTAAGCAAAGAGGGCTACCAGGTTCAGTGCGCAGGGTCTGGAGAATCTGGCTTGCAGGAAGCCAGAAAAACATTGCCTGATTTGTTGATTCTGGATTTGATGCTGCCGGGAATAAATGGGTTGGACGTATGCCGTCAATTAAAGAGCGATGCAGACACAAATCATATTCCCATAATAATGTTGACGGCAAAGGGAGAAGAGTCAGATATTGTAATTGGCATCGAGTTGGGCGCGGATGACTATGTCACCAAGCCTTTCAGCGTGAGAGTTTTTCTCAGCCGGGTGAAAGCTGTCCTGAGAAGAAAACGGGAGGACACTGTATCGGCACCCACGACAATTGTATTTCCCGACCTGGAAATCCATCCGGGAAAATACGAAGTCTATGTGAAAGGGAAATTGGCGAAACTGACTCTTACCGAATTTAAAATTCTTCAGTTTCTTGCCCAAAGACCTGGCTGGGTCTTCACGCGCGGTCAGATTGTAGATGCAGTTCGAGGGGATGGATACGCAATCACCGACAGGGCCATCGATTTTCAAATTGTAGGCCTGCGCAAAAATTTAGGCATCGTTTCGCAATATATAGAAACCGTCCGCGGTGTCGGCTACCGGTTCACAGAAACTTGAAGTCGACCGGTGCACCACCGCAGGCAGGTAACAATGACTCGTTAAGCCGAGTCAACTCTTTGCTCGCCAAATAAAGCGACGGCACACTGGCCCCGCGCCTAGCGGTGAAAATTATGGCAAAAAAAAGAATTCTCTGGCAGCTTTTCCCCACCTATTTGCTCATCACCTTCACCGCCATCTTTGCGGTGGGCTGGTATTCTCTGAATTCACTCCGAGACTTTTATTACGACAAAACCGCCGAAGATTTAAAAACCCAGGCCCGGCTGGTTGAACATCTGGTTTTAAAAACTTCCCCTTCCCTTGACTCCAAACTCCTGAACAAACTGAGCCAGGAACTGGGAGATAAGACCCATAGCCGAATTACCATCATAGATCTATCCGGTCATGTAGTCGGGGATTCGCATGAAAACCCTTCGCGAATGAACAATCATTCAGGTCGTCCTGAGTTCAAACTTGCGCTCAAAGAGGGAATAGGGACATCGATTCGGTTCAGCAACACTTTGGAAGAACGCATGATGTATCTCGCCGTTCCATTAATTTACCAGGGTGACATTAAAGGCGTTGTTCGAGCTTCCGTTCCCATCACCTTCATCGACCACGCACTGAGGGCAGTTGAAATTAAAATGGCCAGCGCCGGTCTGATAATTGGTTTGCTGGCGGCGGGAATCAGCTTGCTGGTTTCGCGTAGAATCAGTCGTCCTCTTGAAAAAATGAAATCTGTCGCAGAAGCTATTGCAAGAGGTGAGTGGAACAAAGAACTGCCGGTGCAAAGCAATTCCATTGAAATCTGTGCACTGGCCGATGCGTTAAACCAGATGGCTTCCCAACTCGATAAACGAATCCGCACTATTACCGATCAGCGCAACGAAACAGAGGCAGTGCTTTCAAGCATGGTGGAGGGTGTATTGGCTGTGGATGCGCAGGAACGATTGATCAGTATGAATCATGCGGCCGCCCGATTGATTGACGTTGACCCTGGGCAAGCTGAGGGTCGGCCTATCCAGGAGGTCATCAGAAATCCGGCTCTGCTGAAATTCGTCAGTCAAACACTCAAAGGAAGAAAAAACGCAGAAACAGATCTTTCCATAGGAAATGAAAACGAAAAATATCTCCAGGCACATGGAGCGGTTCTGCAAGACAGCCAGGGACAGGCGGTCGGGGCAGTCATTGTGCTCAATGATATTACACGCATTCGCCGACTGGAAACCATTCGCCGCGACTTTGTTGCAAATGTCTCCCACGAATTGAAAACTCCCATCACCCTTATTAAAGGGTTTGTTGAAACGCTTGCTCAAGGAGCGCTGGAAAACCGTGATGAAGCAAAACATTTTCTGGGAATCATCGGAAAACAAGTTGATCGTTTGGATGCGATCATTGAAGATCTCCTGAGCCTTTCGCGTCTTGAGCAAACTTCCGACGATTCCGAAATAGTTCTGGAAAAAACCAGGATCAGGGATGTTCTGGAATCAGCACTACAGGATTGTAAATTAAAAGCCTCGGACAGAAACTCAACCCTGCGCTTGAACTGCGATGAAGATTTGTGGGCTCCGGTCAACCCCCCTCTTTTAAGTCAGGCGGTGATCAACCTGGTGGAAAATGCCCTCAAATATAGCGAACCCAACAGCCAGGTCGAAATCGAGGCATTCAGAAACGCAGCGGAAGTCGTAATCCGAGTGCTCGATCAAGGGTGCGGCATCGACTCCAAGCATTTGCCCAGGTTGTTCGAAAGATTTTACCGGGTCGATGAGGCCCGTAGCAGAAAACTTGGCGGGACGGGTCTGGGGCTTGCCATTGTCAAACATATCGCCCAGGCCCACCGTGGCAAAGTCTCCGTAGACAGCACTCCTGGGAAAGGTAGCCAGTTTTCCATCCACCTCCCAATCCAGCAAACCTGAACCAGCCTGACGCTGGGCCCGACTGGCAAAAAGCCCATCAAGCTAACAAAGAGTTGTCTCGGCGCAATCAAGCCCTTGCCAAGCTATCCCCACGGCTAGTGGCAGCGGGCCGACCCGGTGGTTTTTTTTATCTCCAAAGATTCTCTCCTTAATTTCTATTTCCTAACACAAATCTAATACAGGACAGTTATAAATCTAATGAAACATGGGTAGATTGGCTGTATTACAAACAGCAATCTTTTAAGGAAAATATAATGATTAAGAAGCTGGCAATTGTTTTACTGGTTTTAATTTGGACAGGCTCTGCTTTTGGCGGAGTTATTGAGGTGGACCCAAAACTCTCAACCTATGACAAACAAGGCGGAATCAGCGGAAACCTTTCCAGTGTCGGATCAGATACCTTGAATAACCTGATGACTTTATGGAGCGAAAAATTCAAACAGTTTTACCCCAATATAAATATCCAGGTCGAGGGCAAGGGCTCCTCCACCGCTCCGCCAGCTTTGATTTCAGCAACCGCTCAGTTGGGCCCGATGTCGCGCGCAATGAAACAAAAGGAAATCGATGCTTTTGAAGCCAAATTCGGCTACAAACCCATTCCGGTTCGTGTTGCAGTCGATGCCCTCGCGGTATTTGTCAATAAGGATAACCCCATCAAGGGGTTGAATTTGGCGCAGGTGGATGGATTGTTCTCCAAAAGCCGAAGACGAGGCCACAAGCAAGTGAAAACCTGGGGCGATCTGGGCGTTACAGGGAATTGGGCAGACCGGCCCGTCAGTGCATATGGACGCAACTCCGCTTCCGGCACCTACGGTTTTTTCAAGAAGTTGATTCTAAAAAAAGGCGACTATAAAGATACCGTAAAAGAACAACCTGGGTCCGCTTCCGTGGTACAGAGTGTCAGCGTGGACCCGTTTTCAGCGGGGTACAGTGGCATCGGTTATAAAACAGCCAGTGTACGCGCCCTGCCGTTGGCCGAAACCGGGACAGATTTTGTAGAGCCCACCGCGCAGAATGCCTTGACGGGAGAATATCCTCTAGCCCGATTCCTCTACATCTATGTGAACAAAGCTCCAGGCAAATCCCTTGACCCCTTGACCCAAGAGTTTATCAAAATGATCCTTTCCAAAGAAGGCCAGCAGGTGGTCATCAAGGGAGGTTATTTTCCCATTGCAAAAGCCGTGACCGACGAAGATCTGCAAAAAATCACAGCGGCCATGACCCATTGATTGCATGAATAATGAATTAAATTCCATTGAGCCTGGCGCGGGGTCCCCCCGCCGGGCGTTTTTTGGAAAAAGTCTTGTTCAGCGAAAATTTGTCGACAGGCTGGCCCGAGGCGTGGTGACAGGCGGAGGCTGGATCATTATCGCTTCCATCCTCGCTATCCTCTTAGTCATTGTTGTAGAAGTTTACCCGTTATTTAAAAAACCCTCCGTCTCTTTGCTTGCCAAATTTAAGACGCAAAGCGTGCCTTTGGCAATCGGGATGGACCCTTATCACGAAAAGGCCTATGCGGTAGAGACAGATGGCATACGTTTTTATTCTCTGCGGGAAAAAAAGTTTGAATCCAAGCCCGAACTGCCAGCATGGAATACAGCACAGGTCACCAGTGTTTCCCCTTCCATGAAAAATTTTCCCGTACTGGGGCTTTCTGATGGCAGGGTTTATCCGGTCACCATCGAATTTCGCCTGGTTTACGATTCTGCAAGCCAACGCTCTATTGTGCCGCAACTAAAGCCCGAGTCGCCGGTTCAAATCCGTCCCGATGGTTCTCCCGTTACTTTATTGACCCATATTAAAAATGAGAAGGGCTATCGAATCGCCGCCCAGTCAGGCCCTGGGCAAATTTCCCTGATCCGGGTCCGGTTGCACAAGACCTTGATGGGAACAACCCGTAAAACCGTGTCACAGGAAACGATCACCGTTCCCATTGAAGGTGAAATCACAGCAATGGTATTTGGTGAAGACTGTTTGTTATTAGGCACTTCTTTCGGGCAGATTTTTCGGGTCGGCCTGGAAAACTCTCAACAAAATCCAGCGCAATTAGTTGGGGCGACCAGCAAGCCGGAAATAGCTGTGACACACCTGGGTTTTGTTCTCGGAGGATATACCCTGATTGTGACGGACTCCGCAGGGTCGGTGAACTCTTATCAACTGGAGAAATCATCGACTGCAACATTTTCGTTGAAGAAAATTTATACTTTTCCATCACACAAAAACCCACCACAACTATTTAGTTTTTCACTGCGCAATAAAGGTTTTCTGACCGGTTCAAAAGAAATAATCCGCTTGCATTATGGCACAACCGGGGACACCCATATCCAGCTTCCCGCAACGGAAAATATAAACTATACGACAGCAATTTTAGCCCCGAAATTCGACGGGATATTGGCCTCCGATGACATGGGAACTCTGCACCACTGGAAAATGGACAACCCCAACCCGCAGGTTTCCCTGGCAAGTTTGTTTGGCGAACTGTGGTACGAAGGTTATGAAGACCCCGCCTACGTTTGGCAATCCACAGGGGGCACCGATGAATTCGAATCTAAATTCAGCCTCGTGCCATTGATTTTTGGAACGCTGAAAGGAACGCTATATGCCATGTGTTTTGCGGTGCCACTGGCTCTGTTCGCCGCCTTTTATGTGTCCCAGTTCATGAGCCCCAATTTGAAACAGGTCATCAAGCCAACGATAGAAATCATGGCGGCGCTTCCCAGCGTGGTGCTGGGTTTTTTTGCTGCTTTGGTGATTGCTCCCCAAGTCGAAAAGTTTCTACCGGGAATCATGATCATGCCAATAGTTGTGACGGTCCTGATCGTGGCGGTTTTACTGGCCCATGAAATATTTCCAGGCTTGCGATTCATGGCAAAAAAAGGTCGGGAAATTTATTTACTGGTCAGCATCACATTTCTGGCCGGGGTGATTGCGTTTTACGCCGGAACTTTAATCGAATCCTCACTCTTATTGGGCGATCACCGCATCTGGCTGAAACAAATTTTTGATATCACTTACGACCAACGGAACGCATTGGTGGTGGGCCTGGCAATGGGCTTTGCCGTCATCCCCATCCTGTTCACCATCGCTGAAGATTCCCTGTCCAATGTTCCCGAGCATCTGAAAGCTTCTTCATTGGCTTTAGGAGCCACTCCCTGGCAGACGGCGCTCAAAGTAATTCTTCCGACCGCAAGTCCGGGAATTTTTTCGGCGATCATGATCGGCTTCGGGCGCGCGATCGGCGAAACCATGATCGTGCTCATGGCAACGGGGAATACCCCGATCATGGAATGGAGCATGTTCAATGGTTTTCGGGCATTGTCTGCCAATATCGCTGTAGAGCTACCAGAAGCCCCCGAAGGAGGAACCTTGTTTCGCATTCTTTTTCTGGCGGCATTCTTGTTGTTTGTCATGACATTTTTTATTAACACTCTAGCCGAGCTGGTGCGCTTACGCTTACGCAAACGCTATCAAGGTCTATAGGTCGATGGGCACTGCAAAAAAAATATGGCAACGGGGAGACCTGTTCATCTGGTTGACGGGAGCGGGGCTCGCTTTCTCTCTCATCATGACCGCCGCCCTGCTTTTGGGTGTGGTGGTGAACGCGGCGGGTTTTTTCTGGCCGGGAGAGATCCGCATCCTGAGTCTTCATGACGGATCACAGGTCCTGGGAGTTCAAACAGGACGGGAAATGATCCCGGATTTTTCAGCACCCGATGGAAAGTCAGGCCGCTACAGGGTCCAGATTAAAAAAGCCAACCGGGATATCTACGGTTCCGATTTTGTCTGGATCGATGAAGATAAAATAAAAACCGTGCAGATTCCAGACAAAGTAGTAGCCGTGGAACGCAAGGAATGGGGGTTTTTCTTCGGGTTTGTCAAAGAAATCCGTGACGGTGATAAGATCCTCGCTCGGGGAACGATGGAAGGATTAAAAATAGCGCAGGACCTCTTGCCTGATGTGGCGGCAAAAAATGCAGACATAGAAAAAATCGCAAAAAATGAAATTGGTGCCATCAGTCACCAGCAGGAACGGATACGGTTAAAACTGAAAAAATTCGCCCTGGCAGGTGTGACCCAGGGGGAGAAGATAAATGCGTTGCATCAGGAAAGACCAAAGCTGCAATCCCAATACAACGTACTCGAGAAACAACTGCATGAACTGCGTGCATCGCAAACCGGGGAAATAATACTGCAAACTATCGAAGGGCGGGAAAGCACCCTGCCCCTTTCCCAGATGCTGGATATTTATAACCCCAACGCGTTTTCCCTGCTCGGTAAAATGGGCCATTTTTTAAAGGGCATGTATAAATTTTTCTGGGATGACCCGCGCGAAGCCAACACCGAGGGCGGAGTTTTCCCGGCCATTTTCGGCACCATTTTTATGGTATTGATGATGAGTCTGCTAGTAACCCCTCTGGGTGTTTTGGCCGCATTTTATCTGCGGGAATATGCCCAACAGGGAGTTCTGATCAGCATAGTGCGAATCGCGGTGAACAATCTTGCCGGGGTTCCTTCTATCGTCTTTGGCGTATTTGGTGTAGGTTTTTTCATTTATTTTATAGGCGGCTCGATCGACCAGCTATTTTTTCCCGAGGCACTACCCAGCCCGACTTTTGGCACTGGAGGAATTTTGTGGGCATCGCTCACCATGGCTCTGCTCACCGTTCCTGTCGTGATTGTTTCGACCGAAGAAGGTTTGGCGGCAGTACCCAAAGGCATTCGCGAAGCCTCTATCGCTTTGGGGGCGACCCAGTTTGAAACCACCTGGCGGGTGGTACTGCCTGCTGTCATGCCTTCTATTTTGACAGGGCTCATTCTTGCCATGGCCCGGGCGGCAGGAGAAGTTGCGCCTCTGATGATCACCGGGGTAGTGAAACTGGCGCCCTCTTTGCCGGTGGACGGTTTGTGGCCCTTTATCCATCTGGAACGGAAATTCATGCATCTGGGCTTTCATATTTATGATGTCGGGTTTCAGTCGCCCAATGTCGATGCCGCCCGACCCATGGTTTTTGCGACCACCTTATTGCTCATTCTTATGGTCATTCTTTTGAACATGGCGGCAATATTTTTGCGCAGCCGCCTGCGAAAACAACTCACCGCTTCGGCGGTCTAAAGCGATGCAAAGGAAAAAATGCCGGTGATAAAAAGAGAATACAAAACACGCAAACTGGAACCCTCTATTGCGGAGACTTACCCTAATAATGGGGGTATAAAAAATTCCGAACCTCGGCATGAACAAAAAATCATGATCGAAATTGAAGATGTGAATTTTTTCTACGGTGAAACCCAAGCGCTCAAAAATATCAATATGAGGCTTCCTGAAAAAAAGATCACCTCTTTCATCGGCCCTTCCGGGTGCGGCAAGTCCACCCTGCTACGTTGCTTGAACCGCATGAATGATCTGGTGGAAGATACGCGCTTGCAGGGGGTAATACGAGTCGATGGACAAGACACGATGGACCCGGCTTTGGATGTCAGCGCCCTGAGAAAAAACGTCGGCATGGTATTTCAAAAATTTAACCCGTTCCCAAAAACCATTTTTGAAAATGTCGCCTACGGGCCTCGCATTCACGGGATGAAAGACAAAAAACAATTGCGCGAAATTGTTGAAAAAAGCCTGAAGTCGGTGGCCCTCTGGGATGAAGTCAAAGACCGGCTCGACTCCACCGCACTGGCCCTGTCCGGGGGTCAGCAGCAAAGGCTTTGCATCGCCCGGGCTATTGCCGTGGAACCCGAAGTGCTCCTTATGGACGAGCCCTGCTCGGCCTTAGACCCCATCGCCACCGCACGAATTGAAGAACTGATGGTCGAACTGAAACAACATTTCACCATTGTGATTGTGACCCACAATATGCAGCAAGCCGCCCGAGTAGCGGATTACACAGGTTTCCTGTTGCTGGGCGAGTTGATTGAATTCGGCCCAACTGAAAAATTATTCACCAACCCTTCTGTCTCCAAAACAGAAGACTATATAACCGGTCGATTCGGTTAGAGGACAAAAAATGTCGCGACATGCCATACACCTTGAAAAAGCTGTTGACGAACTCAAACACCTGATTCTTCTTCTCGGCGCAGATGTGGAAGAAAGCGTCAGGCTTTCGGTCCAGTCTTTGACCTTAAGAAAATCTACACAGGCAAAAGAAGTCATTGCCGCCGATTACACCATTGACCAGCGCGAAGTCTATATAGAGGAAGAATGCCTGAAAATTCTGGCACTGCATCAGCCTGTAGCCAACGATCTGAGGCTCATCATTGCCATTCTAAAAATCAATAATGACCTGGAACGAATTGCTGATCTTTCAGTGAATATTGCAGAGCGTGCCGTTTACCTCTCTAAAAAACCACAGGTTGACCTGCCTTTTGACCTGCAAAAAATGGCCGAAAAGGTGCAATCCATGTTGAAGCGCTCACTCGATGCAATGGTGAACCGTGACGAAAAACTTGCGCGTCAAGTTTGCCAGGATGACGATGAAGTCGATGTCATGAACCGCGAAATGTTTGTTTGCGTGGGGACAGCCATAAAAAAAGATATCGAAAATTTAAACAGCTACATTCAATTGCTCTCCGCTTCCCGTTACCTTGAGCGCATGGCCGACCATGCCACCAATATCGCCGAAGATGTGATCTATCTGGTAACAGGAGAAATCATCCGCCACACCAACAAAACCGACCCCCACTAGGCGTGGGGCCAGTGTGCCGTCGCTTTATTTGGCAGACAAAAAAATTTTCTCGGCGCGACCAAGTCCTTGCCCGGTCGCATTCCCGACCGCTAGTACTGCCTTGCCCGTGGGGCAAACAACACCATCAAGCGCAACACTTTAATAATTCCCCCTTCAAGGGAGAACTTTGCATAACCCGAGACTTTTCATTGAGCCTCCCCTCTCATGAGGGGAGGCTTGGAGGGGTGTGGATTTTTTTGCTGAAATTCATCATCCAACCCTCCCTGCTCAACCCCTCAACTCATCGGGCTTGAGTCCCTATGAAGGGAGAAAAATTTATGTTTAGTTTTTTCGACTTATGCAAAGCGCTCCCTGAAAAAGAGATTAAGAGGGTTGCTCTTTGCCCTCTTCGTCAGACTCTGGATTGACAAAACCTTCAATTAGATGTATATACACATATTATAAATCATCACAAAACTGTCTGCGGACCGAACCCTCGGCAGCTTTTACAATAAGTGTATATGCACTAAATAAGGAGATTATAATGACAAACGTAGAAACTGCAACAGCACAGCACAATATTCCCGCTGCCATGAACATCGATGAATTACGGCAATTGTGTCTGGACTGCGGTGCTGACGATGTCGGATTTGTTGCCCTTGACAGACCGGAACTCGATTACGATCGCGAGGACATAAAGTTGGCGTTCCCGCGCACCCGCACCCTCATCGGTTTCGTTTCCCGTATGCTGCCCGACAATATTCGCACTCCCTTACGATCTATCGCCAATATAGAGTTTCACCACACCGGCGATCAGGTGGAACATATAGCACGAACCATTTTAAAACGTCTGGCAGATAAGGGTGTGCGCGGCGTATACCCCAGCATGGGTTTTCCCATGGAGATGGATCGCTATCCGGGGAAAATCTGGTCTGTGTCACATAAGAAAGTCGCCGAAGCCGCAGGGTTGGGAATAATGGGAGTTCACCGCAATATCATCCATCCCAAATTCGGCAATTTCGTTCTATTAGGAACAATCTTGATTGAAGCCGAAGTCACCACACAATCTTCGCCCATTGATTACAACCCCTGTTTGCAATGCAAGCTCTGTGTCGCGGCCTGCCCGGTGGGCGCTATCGGCATGGATGGATATTTCGATTTTGGCGCTTGCATGAACCACAACTACAAAGAATTCATGGGCGGGTTCCAGGGTTATGTGGAAACGATTGCCGATGCTGAAAGTGGCATGGCCTTACGCAAACAGGTGAGCGATACAGAGCATGGCTCATGGTGGCAATCTTTATCTTTTGGCGCTAACTACAAAGCCGCCTACTGTCTCGCTGTTTGTCCGGCGGGAGAGGATGTGATCGGCCCCTACCTGAAAAATAAGGGCGACTTCAAACGCGCTACCCTGACGCCCCTGACCGAAAAATCTGAAAATATTTATGTGGTCAAAAACTCGGATGCGGAAGCCCATGTCACAAAACGGTTTCCCAATAAATCCGTCCACCATGTAGCCAACGCTCTTCGGCCCACATCTATAGAAACATTTTTACGGGGTTTACCGCTTGTTTTTAACCGCCATCTGGCAGACAACATAGATGCGGTCTACCATTTTCGCTTTTCAGGGGCGGAAGTGCGAGATGCCACCATCACCCTGCGTGGCAAAACCATTAAAGTTGAGGACGGGATTGTTGGCAAAGCCGATCTGGTAATCAGCGCCGATGCAAAAACCTGGATAGGATTTTTGCGTCAGGAAAAAAATCTTGTCTGGGCATTGCTGACCCGGAAACTACGCCTGAAGGGTGACCCACGGCTGCTGGTAAAATTCGGAAAATGCTTCCCCCACTAGCCCGCCGGTGGCAAATTACAATAGCGCTAAAGGGCAGACAACCCGTTGGCTCGGCGTGAGGCCAGTACTGCATTGCCCATGGAGCAAACAACGCTCCGTGATATTCTTCCACAACTTTCGTGCCCGGAAGGGGTAAAGCGCAACACTTTAATAGCTTCCCTCTGAAAAGGGGAGCTTTGCATAACTCATCTTTGCGAGCACTTCGGCTACGCGAAGCAATCCAGCGAAACTCTGGATCGCCACGCCGCTTTGCGACTCGCGATGA
>CAZEBI010000045.1:0-17109 GCA_964510355.1 uncultured Nitrospina sp.
GAATCCGGGTGAAAAAGGTTGGCGAACAGACTGGATATACCTTTTGGGTGACAGGGTTGTTGCCAGATGCTCGGTGGCGGCAAAGGTGTTGAGAGCACTTTTTAAGCCATTGCCGGAATATATCGACATCTCTTTTTGGTTGGGGAGCGTTAAGAAAGCGGTGGTGATATTGTGCCCTGTTTCTTCGCTGCCTACCGCCAGAACCTGGGGCTCGTTTATTGTCGTGGCATGGGGAATTAATGTGTCGAAACTTTGGAGATCCCCCACTCGTGTTACGCCTTTTTTTTGTAGTGCTGCGATTTCAGCTTTCAGGGTTTTTTTCTTTTTCGGCGAAACTGTGGATAGTTTTTGTTGCAACAGGGCCAGGCGGATTTTAAGCAGAATCCATTTATCTCCAACGGCTGTGAGTAGCGGGGTCAGCCCCATTGACTCGGCGGCGGACGAGGCGTTGAGGTCGCTCTCCACGGTATTGATATAAAGCGTGTGTTTTCCGGGAAAACGTGATGTCAGATGCCGGGCTTGCAGGATAGCGGTTTCGTCTCCGCTCAAGACCCACAAGGTGTCTTGAAACGGGTCGTACTCCAGGCGGAAAAACCGGTCTCCATCTGCATCGAAGATGGCTGCGGCAATTCTTTTTTTTCCGGATTTTGCAGATTCCCGGTTTGCCCGGCCGATTTTGAAAAGTTGGGTGATGGCCTTATGAGAATGGAAAATCCCGGTGGGTTGCAAGATCATGTCTGCGGTGATCTGCGGGCATCCTTCCAGGTCAGCGACTCCAGAGCGCAGGTTTACCGCGCCATTTTTCCCGGCGTTGACTTCGATGACTTTGCCGACTCCGGCTTGCTTAAAAATTTCTGCGGCGATTTTTCTGAACGCCCCGTAAGCCGGGTCGACAACCAGTATGAGAGATTTTAAGGTATCAGCAGATTCGAGCCAGGAGTTTTCGGGGTCCAGGGAAAAACGCTGGAACAGCGCCAACGCTTTTTGCCGGCAATCGGTTTTCCCTCCCTTGATGGGGGCTCTTTTAATAGCGCCGAAGTTTTGCTTGAGCAGGTTTTGGCTCAGTTCGACATCGTCAGCGGGTAAGGGTGTCATGCCGTGAAAAGGCAGAAAAAGCTTGATACCGTTCTGGTCTTTAGGGTTGTGGGATGCGGTGACCATGATGCCGCCATCGGCCCCCTCATATTGCATGAAAAGAGGGACCAGAGGAGTGGGCACCACACCAAGAATCAGGGCTTTGCCTCCTGCCTTGCGGACACCCCGAACGACCGCTTCGGTAAAGATGCCGGACGGGTCTCTGGGGTCCCAGCCGATGACGATGGTGCTTTTTTTTGCGCGTTTCTGGTTTTTGACGTAGCAATAAGCGTAAAGCTCCATAAACTCTTCGGTGATCCAGCCCTTTTCAAGAAAGACCTGTTGCGGAGTCCACCCCGGGCATACTTTTGCCTGTTTGATTTCCCGGCGAACTCCATCCGTGCCCTGTAGGCGCTTGGGTTTTTGCCTTAATTTTTTTTTTGCTTTCATGCGAAATTCAGGTCTTAAGAGGATGCGACTTTTTTAAAATACGGGGTTTTTATGGCTGAGGGAATTGTAACATAGGGCCACATACCTTTCATCAGGATACCCCGCCTGCTTGCGGCGGAGTTGTTTGTTTCGACCCTAGTGCATTGAAAATAAAAAGGTTTTTCTGGATTTTGGTTTTAGGGGGCGTTAAAATGAATCATCCGACCAAGAAGACCAACCCGAGGAAATTATAAGGACTGGACTATGGCGTATAGCACTTTTGTGACCAAGGAAATTGTTGACGCAGTAATTCGCACATCCGGGGAGACCATAGAAGGAAAGATTTCCAAACTCCCGGCTGACCGTCTTTTGGATATGTTGAACCAGGGAGAAGAGAATTTTATCCCGGTCACCGATGCAACGGTTTACTGCCTGACCACCGGGAATGTTCTATTTAAATCGGAGTTCCTCGCTGTCAACAAGCAGAACATCGTTCTCATCGCCGACCATTTGCCCACCACCCCGTACCCGTGATACCCAGGTAAACTCTAGCTGGCGAGCAGAGAGCCGGGCTAACCCGCATATTGCACGAGTAAAAAGTTTGCCACCAGCAACTGCAACCCTGGTAAGGACAAGCGGCTATTTTCGAGGCATTTCCCGAAGTACAAAGTGTGACCGGGGTAATTCTCCGTTCTGCTTTAAGCAAAAAAAGGCAAATCCCCCCAACCCCTGTGATATTTCTTCCTCGGCTTTCATGCCCCGAAGCGGGTACTTCGGGGGAGCTTCAATGGACCCCTCTTTTACAAAGAGGGGCTGGGGTGATTTAGAAACTTTCGCGCAATATGCAGGCTAGCTGTCGAAGCGGATTTTGGCCTTTTTCATCCAGTGTCTCTCGTCGAAGCGTTGGTTGAAATATTCTTCAAAGAGGATTTCATTTTCTGACAGGGTTTTGCCGTCAACCTGCGGTGATGCGGGCAGACCGGGCGATTTTTCTTCTACCGGGTCATTTTCCGGTTCGGCATGAATATGCAGTTCTTCAAGGATTGAGTCCGCTTTGTTTACTTCCAGCGCATTTTTTTTCAAAATGCTTTCTATCAACTTATCCACTTCCAGCACCAGATTAAATTCTGTAACATAATCAAGGAGTTGCAATTTCTCGAGCTTTTTTACGGAAAGTTGAACCTCTGGAGATTTCAGGATTGCTTTATTGATTTCTGTCCAAAGATATTCCGCCAATCTTTTTTTCTTATCCCTTTCCCAAGACATATTTTTCTCCTTATTGCAGAAGTGCTTGTTAGGGATAGTATAGGTTGCGACTATTACATGTCTGTTAAGCCATTGTCACAACCCTGTAAAGATATTGAGGAGGGGCAAAGATCAACCCCCCTAGCCCCCCTTAACAGGGGGGGACTGTGCTTCCCCCGGACAAGGGGGGGGGTCAGAGGGTGTTGCTTTTAATAGTTTTTCAGCACCCAGCTAGTGGTCGGGGGCGATTTTGACGTTGGGGACTTGTAAACCGAAAAACGGGGTCAACTTATTGGGGATAGACATTTTACGATACAATTTGTGAAATTCTTCATCGGAAAGATCCTGTTTCAGCAATTGCTGGATCTGCTCGGCAGAAACGATTTGTTGGGAAGGTTCATCAAACATTGTGACTCCAACACCCACCCAATGGGTATGAACAAACTGCTGTTGCACCAGGCTTTTTACACCGGTGCTGTATTGCATGGATTTTTTGATAATATGCTGAGCGATATAGGCCGGAACACATCGCCCTATCGCAATCACTTTTGAGGTCTCGCCCATGGGGTAGACCCTTAAAGCCACACGTGTGAAACCCAGCTCGCCAAATTCTTTGAAAACCTGTTTTCTTTGCTTGCGAAAAGATTTGGAAATAAAACCCTCAATCTTGATACGTTTTTTATCCACAGGCTCACATTTTTTCTCGGCAAATACGGGAGATACACCCACCAAAACCAGAACCAGCAGAACAGGAATTACCCGCTTGCTAAATTGCTCCCATAACGACTGTTCATTTTTATAGCGCATAATCAATTTTCCTGTTTCTCCGGTTAAAGGTAAATCCTCTGTTATAATAGGGGGGTTATCCAAAAATTGCTTTTGACCACCGGTGCCAGCGTGACGCTGGACCCGACTGGCAATAGTTCTGTTAGCTAACAAAGAGTTGTCTCGGCACAATCGAGCCCTTGCCTATTGAGTCCAGCGTCACGCTGGCGCTGAGTGGTGGTTTATTTGTTAATAAATTCTTCAGCGCTTTGCTCGCTGGAAAAATAATAGTCTTTGCCGTCAATGGTTTTTTTGATCGCCTCAGATTTAGGAATGTACACACCATTGTTAGGGTCCATGACCATTTCTGTGGGCGTCGGTTCTGCGGACGGGCTTTTTGCCGGGAAAATCGCACGCGCGACAAAAATCAGCAGGACTACAGCAATTCCAAATAATGCTAAACGGACCATATTGTTATTTTAAAGTTTTGCCACGCGAAATTCAACCCGATAGGTGGTCGGTAAAGACAAACATTGATAATGAACAATTGCAAGCGGACGGGTTCTCCTGATTCATGAACGACGAAACAAAAATTAAATCAGCCAAGCCGGGCTCTGATAAATCCATGGTTCCGGCAGTCCGCACAAAAAGATCCCTGGTTCCACTCGATCCTTTTGCGGCTTACCTTCAGGAAGTCCGTAAATATTCTGTCCTGACGGAAGAGGAAGAAAAAGAGCTGGCCATTCGTTATAAAGAGACCGGTGATCTTGAGTCTGCCTACAAACTGACCACTGCCAACCTGATGCTGGTCATTAAAATTACCATGACTTTCAAGCGTGAATGGCAAAACATGATGGACTTGATCCAGGAAGGCAATGTTGGCCTGATGAAAGCAGTTAAAAACTTCGACCCTTTTCGCGGGGTACGTCTTTCTGCCTATGCGACCTGGTGGATCAAGTCATACATCCTGAAACATATTCTCGACAACTGGCGGCTTGTGCGAGTGGGCACCACTAACGCACGGCGAAAATTGTTGTTCAACCTGAAAAGGGAAAAGGAAAAGCTCGAGCGGGAGGGGTTTGACCCCACCACCAAACTGTTGGCTGAGCGGTTTGGGGTCGATGAAGACGAAGTCATTGATGTCTCCGCCAGCATCGGCGCGATGGATGTTTCCATCGATTCCCCTGTTCGGCCCGATAGCCCCATGACTCCGGCGCAAACCCTTTCGCAGGGCGGACAATCTGTCGAAAGCAATGCCCAGTTGAAGCAGGCTCGGCAGATTCTCAATGAAAATATTGAAAATTTCAAAGTCGAATTGAATGCCAACGAAATAGAAATTCTTGACGAACGCATTCTTTCCGAGGAGCCCTTATCACTCCAGGAAATTGGCGAGCGCAGAGGGGTGACCCGCGAGGCCGTGCGCCAGGCCGAACAACGGCTATTGAAAAAGTTTAAAATTTATATCGAAGAAAATATGCCGGAAGCGGCAGACTATTTTAAAAATTAAAAACTTGTGTCGAAGAAAATATGTCGGAAGAACGGCAGCTATTTTGAAAACTGAGGAGGAGCATTATGAGTACCCGAACCGAAACCGATAGCATGGGAGATATTGATGTCCCGGCTGATCGTTATTATGGCGCCCAAACCGCACGATCATTGATTCACTTTGATATTGGCAACGAAATCATGCCCCGTGAAATCATCCGAGGCATGGGTATATTGAAAAAAGCGTCAGCGAGGGTCAATGCCGACTTGGGGTTCCTGCCTGAAAACATTAAAGACCTGATCTGCCAGGCCGCCGATGAAGTGATTGCAGGAAAACTGGATGACCATTTTCCTTTAAGTGTCTGGCAAACCGGTAGCGGAACTCAGTCCAATATGAACAGTAACGAGGTGATTGCCAACCGGGCTATTGAAATAGCGGGTGGGGTCATCGGTTCCAAGGATCCGGTGCATCCCAACGATCATGTTAATATGGGCCAGTCTTCCAACGATACTTTTCCCACTGCGATGCATATCGCGGCGGTGGAACGCATTCGCGACATACTCATCCCTGCCGTATCGACCCTGACCGACTCGTTTAGAAAAAAATCCGAAAAATTTCAAGACATTATAAAAATCGGACGAACTCATTTGATGGATGCCACCCCGCTCACCTTAGGGCAAGAGTTCAGCGGATACACCACGCAGTTGGAATATGCCCTCGACCGCATTAATGGTTGTATGCCCAGGATGTATCAGATCGCTCTGGGCGGAACCGCAGTGGGAACCGGCCTCAACACGCATAAAGATTTCGCCGTAAAAGTCGCCAAGCAAATCTCTGACCTCACCGGATGCCCGTTCGTCACCGCGCCTAATAAATTTGAAGCTCTCGCGGCGCACGATGCCATTGTCGAAACCAGCGGCGTGTTAAAAACTATCGCCTGTTCGCTCATGAAAATTGCCAACGATATTCGCTGGCTCGGGTCCGGCCCGCGATGCGGAGTGGGGGAACTTGTTTTGCCTGCCAATGAACCGGGAAGCTCCATCATGCCGGGAAAGGTCAACCCCACTCAGTCTGAAGCGATGACCATGGTCGCGGCGCAGGTGATCGGCAATGACACCGCCATCAATGTAGGCGGATGCTCTGGTAATTTTGAACTCAATGTTTTCAAGCCAATGATGATTTATAATCTTCTTCAGTCCATTCGTTTGCTTGCCGATTCCTGCCGGTCGTTTAATGACCATTGCGTGGTCGGCATTGAACCCAATAAAATACAGATCGAAAAACATCTTAATGGTTCACTCATGTTGGTCACAGCTCTCAACCCGCATATCGGCTATGACAACGCCGCTAAAGTGGCTAAGAAAGCCTATCAGGATAACAGCACCCTGAAAGAAGCGGCGGCGGCGTTGAACCTGCTCACGCCTGAGGAGTTTGACGAAAAAGTGCGGCCTGAAAATATGATTGGTCCGAAAGGGTGAGCCCTACCCCTTCGGGGTTTGTGCGAAAGTTTTCCCGAGGTGAGACTTTACAAACTTGAGCTGTTTAACTTGCGAGAGCCTGCAACCCCTAGAAATATCCCGTTCTGGTTGGTCACCGCAATATAATCCGCATCGTTTTCCGACATAATTTCTGCGGCTCTGGTCTGCGATTCATTTCCCTTGATTATCAGGAGAGGCCCCATATACTCCATGATCGTAGCACCCGACAAATCCTGTGACTTGTAATTCTCCAGTAAATGACCCGGCGCTACAATGCCTACTATTTCTCCCTCATGCTGGACAAAGGCATAATCACAATCATTAATAATGAGATATTCGATGGCGTCAAAAATAATGGTTTTGGAGTCCAGTGTCGGTGTGGGCAATGCAGCTTTTTCTATAGAAGTCATAATTGATCTCCACGAAATTTTTGCAGTCCTGTTGAAGCGCATGGCGAATTATGCCAATTCGCCACACTAATTTATAGAAGGGACGGTGACTTTCCACAATCCCACAAATTAGGGGAGGGAGATGCCCTCAAAGACATTGGCAAACGGGGGCTTTTGCTCAATACCTTGTCAATGTTCACGTTTTCGATTTTGTTACAACTGGGTCACAAAATCAAATAACACCATTTCTTTCTTGCGTTTAAGAGATCAGAGGCATAGATTTACACACTACAACCAATATTTTTATACTCACGGTATTTATGGTCATGGACCCCATTAAGGATTTAGAAGCCTTGAAGCAGGCCGCCCTTTCCGAGTTTTTTCAGGAAACGGAATTAAAGCGTATTCTTGATAGTGGAAAACAGATTTGCCTGAAAAAAGGTCAGGTTCTTTTTTCTGAAAATTCGTATCAAGAAACCATGTACATCATTCTTTCGGGAAAAGTGGAGGTCTATAAAAAGCATAAACAAATCGCGGTCCGGGAAGCCGGAGATTTTTTCGGTGAAATGGCGTTGGTGGAATCCAAACCCCGCTCAGCCAGCGTCCGGGCTCTTAGCGAAACAGAAGTGCTGGAAATAGATAAAGACACTTTCTTTAAATATTTTGTTTCTAACCCGAAAGTAGTTTGGGGGATTTTAAAGGATGTTTCTGCCAGAAACCGGAACGACCTGGATGTCATTGATGCCGGCTATCAGGAAATTATTAATAGTCGGGAAAAATATCGCAAGGTCGTCGATTCGGTGTCCGATTTGATCATTCAAACCGATCCGAAAGGTAAGATCAACTTTGCCAATAAAGCAGTCCGCTTTTTAGGGTTTGATGTGTTTGACCTGATCGGTCAGGACTTTGAAAATTTTTATGACGGAGAACTTAGCGATACCAGCCGTGCTCATGTCTTGACCAAGCGGGTCGGTCCCAGAGCTACGAGTAACATGGAGGTCTCCCTGAAAGTGAATGAGCAATCCAGCCTATACGATTTCTGCAACAACATGAGTTTCCTGATGACGGCTACGGGGATGTGGGATGTGCCGCATGAGATGGTTGTTAGAAAAGGCACCGAAAAAGAATTTCAGGGCACCCTGCTGGTCATGCGAAAAGAAAAAAGTGTTGGCTACCGGATGGTTTGAAGGCCCTTTTGGAAAACCAGGCCCCTCTTTTGGTCACAAGCGTTCTGTATAATCCCGAGATCCTTCTACCCCTGCGGGGCACGAATATTAAGGTAGAATATCACGGCAGCTCAGGATGACACCCCAAAACCCCCGCCGTTGTCATGCTGAGGCCCTCGAAGCATCTCGTCTCTCCGCTTTATCAACTTACGCAAAGGCCTCTTTGATCACCGGATGGAAAGTTTACTAAATTTTTAAACGGTGGTATCGAAGTTCAAAAGAGAGGGCGGTTCATCGGAAAGTGTCAGAATTTCCTGAACTCTCGATTCGATCAAGGCATCCAGGTTTGTCGCGTTTTGCAAAAGTGGAAATAGATCACCGTTTCCCCCATTGCTCAAGAAATCAACGATGCTGTTTGTGGAAATCCCCGATTGTTCAAAAATGGTTTGCAGTTGGCTCAAGAGTTCGCCCTGCCCCTCTCCATTCTTGACTCGCAACGCAATCAATTCTGTTGGGGATAACTCTCCGTTTTGGTCGGTATCGATGGAGTTAAAATTGTCCACCAGATCTTGACCGCCCGCATCTATTTTTTTCTGAATTTCGTTGGGGTCCAATCCGCCTGAACGGTTGGAATCTTCTTTCTGGAACTTCTGGTAAACCTGCTGGGTAAGACTGTTGAGAATGGTTGAGCCGAGTCCTCCGCTACTTCCTACCATTGAATCACCCTCCACCAAAAAACCGTTTAAAATCGAGCTGTTTAATGCTCTGTACATTCTTAACGGCAATCACGAAAAATGGCATGAGCTTTTATTGAAAAGGGATTATAGTGAGCGCTAAATCAAGGGGTTTGCGACCCCGGCGGTTCTTCTAATTTCCCAGAGGGCGCAACTGCAACTGGTCGTTAAAACATTTCCTGTAAGCCATGAGGGTGACGACAAGGCAGGTGATGCCGCTGGTGCCAGCAAGCATGTAGATGATTGCCAGCTGGAACTTGACTGCGGTCAACGGGTCTCCTCCCGCGATGATATAGCCTGTCATAATGCCAGGCAAATGCACCAGGCCCACGGATTTCATGGTATCCAGGCTGGGAATGAGCCCCGCCTTGATCGAAGGCTGAATGACGGTCTTAGCCGCTTGTCGGGCAGTGGCTCCCAGCGATAAAAGGGTTTCCATCTGCCTCCTTTGGTGGCCCACCTCCGCAACCAGTCTCTCTAGTGCTACCGAAGAAGCTTTCATGGAATTGCCGATGACCATTCCCCCCAGCGGTATTATGAATCGGGCATCCGGCTGGATGATTCCCACAAGATAAAGCAGGATAAAAGGAATCAATGAACCTGTCAGTATTCCCACAAAGGCAATAGAATGTGAATGGGGAATTTCCTTTGCCCGACCCCCAGAGATTCCTGCGGCCACCAGGCACATGGCAAGCAGGATAAGAACAAGAAATTCTATCTTCTCAATTTTAAATATCGCCGTGAGCAAAAAACCTACGGCAATGAGTTGTACGGTCGCGCGCAGGGAACTTAAAATAATTTCCCTTTCCAACTCCAATTGATTCACCCAGGAAAGACCCACCGCCCCCATGACAAGAATATAAGAGAATACCAATGCCTGATTTTCCATTTTTACAGCTCCGTTTGTTTTAGTTCAAAACCGTCCCTGGAAAAAATGTTGTAGATCCTGATTGGAATGCAGCAGATCCTGAATATTTCCATCAGCGAGGATTCCGCCATCAGCCAATATCAGTGTCCTGGTATTAAAACGCATTGCCTGGTTGATATCGTGTGTTACGAGAATAATTCCTGTCTTGAGCGTGGAGTTCAAATTCTTGATCAGGTTTTCCACGGTCAAAGTTGCTGTAGGATCAAGTGCTGAGGTGGGTTCATCGAGCATCAATATCCGGGGTTCATTGGCCAGCACTTGGGCGAGACTCACTCTCTGGCATTCACCGGTGGACAGCTCTGAAACTTTCCTGCATTTTAGCGAAGGATCAAGGCCTACCTTTTTCATCAGGGACAAAATCCTGTCCTCAGAAAGTTTCTGCTTGTTTAACCCCGGACCCACAGAGATATTCTCTTCCACGGTCCCGGGAAGAAGTACGGGGGTTTGGAAAACCATCCCTACCCTTAAACGCAGATCGCGGCTTGAAATAGTGTTTGCCAGAGTGCCATTTAGAAAAATCTGCCCTTCCCGTATGCATTCCAACCGATTCAGGCAACGGAGCAGGGAGGTTTTGCCACAACCGGAAGGTCCTAGAATGACCAGGATTTCTCCCGCCCAAAGTGCAAAAGAAATATTTTTAAAAATGGAGTTTCCGCTTCTGGAAAAAGATGCGCCGGAAACTTTTAAAAGTGGGTAAGTGGGGTTCATTCCTGTTTCAACCGCTATCCAGGGGACCTGGAAAAATTCATATTGCCTTGTCGGCGTTTGCGATCAATTGCTCACATAAGGCTCCACGTCGCAGGAAGTATTTTAACCCCCTCCTGTGGCCGTTTACACAGATTTCAGGACAGTCTCTCGATGCCAGGGTCAAGCTAAAGGCAAACTAATAACAAATGTTGTTCCCTTGCCCTCCTCACTTTTCACCCGGATCTTGCCGCCATGTTCCTCAATAATTCCATGAACTACGGAGAGGCCCATCCCGGTTCCTTCACCTTCCGGTTTGGTTGTGAAAAATGGATCGAAAATTTTCAGCCTGATCTTTTCGCTCATGCCCGTACCCGTATCGCTGAAGGTGAACTGATGAAAACTTTTCCCGGATTTTTCTGTTGGGGCACAACCAATGGTAATGGTGCCTCCTTTGGGCATGGCATGTTTGGCATTATTGATGAGATTTAAATACACCTGTCTTATCTTATCCGAATCATATAGAACATTGACAGGTTTGCCACACCAATTTCTTACAATCTCAATGTTGTCCAGCTTATATTCTTCTTCTACCAGAGTCAGTACCTTTTCTACATCTTCCTTTATATGTCCTTTTTCAAGTTTTGAATTACCTTCTCGTGAAAACGCCAACAGCGAATTCATGATTTTTGTGACTCGACCGATCTCATGTCTTATTTTGGAGCAAAACTGTTGTAATTTGGGATCATCTTGAGTCTTTCTTTGCAACATCTGAGTGTGCACTGAAATTATGTTCACAGGATTCAAGACTTCGTGGCTGACCCCGGCCGCCAACTCACCCACCCCTGCCAGTTTTTGAGAAGCCATTGCTTGTTTTTGGGCAATTTTCAGCTTTTCTTCGCCAACTTTTCTATCGGTAATATCATGAACCGTTCCAAATATTTCGATGGGATTCCCGGAATCATCGTAATGGATTTTGGATAGTTCGTGAACGACCCGCACCAAACCATCAGGTAAAACAATGCGGTGCTCAATAGAGTAAGTTTTTTTCTCATCCAATGCTTCATTCACCGATTTTGTGACAAATTCCAGGTCGTCAGGGTGAACTGAACTCAGAAAAGTCTCGTAGGTCACATCAATTTCCTTCGGTTTATATCCAAAGATGCGGTAAGTTTCGTCCGACCACTTCAAAGTATTTTCGGCAATATTCCAGACCCAGTTACCTAGATGAGCTATTCTTTGTGATTCGGAAAGAATGTGTTCGTTGCGCCGTAGCTCTTCTTCTACCTGCTTACGCTCGGTAATATCTGTTGAAATGCCACACAAAGCATAAGGTTTCTCATTAGAATCCAGAAAGGGGAACTTGACTGCTATATAGGAATGGATGCCATCTTCCAAGTCAGCGGTTTCTTCAAATTCAAATGTTTTTTGGGATTTTATAACTTGTTTATCATTGGCGACATATCTGTCTGCTGTTTCCTTTGAGAACAGTTCATGGTCGGTCTTGCCCAGGATTTGTTTCGCGGACACTGTCCATATTTTTTCGAATTGTTTGTTTATGAAAATATATTTTCCCTGCAAATCTTTAAGATAAATAACCGAACTGGTATTGTCAGCAAAATTTCTTAGCCGCTCTTCACTTTCCTTAAGGGCAGTTTGTATTCTTTCGTGTTCAAGTTTTTCCCGCAATACCTTGATTCCAAAAGAGAGGTCCCCAGCTAACTCCTTTAACAAATCCACTTCCTCTAAATCAAAAGCATTGGGTTCCTCTGCGTAAATATTAATAATGCCAAGAACTTTCCCTTCGATAATCAGGGGAAGAGCTATTGATGAGGCATAGCCCCTTTTTATGGCTTCTGCGCGCCAAGGTAAGAATTTGGGATCTGTTGAGATGTTGTGCTCCACGGCAGGCATTTGTGTGCGTATAGCCGTTCCCGTCGGCCCTCTGCCTAGCTCATTATCAGCCCAGGAAATATTAATATTTTCAAGATAGCCAGATTCAAATCCCGCCTGAGCCATCGGGCGTACCGATTTGTTTTGATCCTGTTCTGCATAGCCCACCCAAGCCAGCCTGTATCCGGTTACATTGATAATCATTTGGCACATTTCTTTTAAAATAAGAGTTTCGTTATCTGAATGCAGGAGAATAGAGTTGGCATTACTAATGGCTGTTAAAGCACGATTGGCTCGCCTCAACCTCCCGAGTATTTGTTCACTGACACGGAGGAAGAAAATGGTTCCGATAAGAATCACCACCAGCCCCCCGGCTCCGGCCATCAACCCGGCTTTAATAAATGGTGCTCTGATCTCAGATAAATCAATTTTTGCCACAAGCCCAAGATTTAATACACCTACAGGCTCATAAGCCGCCAGAACTATTTCTCCCCGATAATCCAGACCCACGATAGACCCGGATTCTCCTTTCAGGGCTCTTCTCATGGGTTCTGCAAACGTGGAATCCAGGGGGGTGGATTTTGGGGTCGGGGTGTGACTATGACGATGCCGTAAAATAAATAAGATTTGGCCATTTTCCAATTTGGCCAAGGTGTATTCGCCTGTTTCTCCGAAGCCTGCAAAGTTTTTATGTGCTTCTCTGAATTGAGATAAAGTAGCCTCAATATTACCTCCGGGATAATCTGCGCTATGCTTTTTGTCAAAACGAGCCACTGCTTCCATTATGCGAGCCCGACTCTGGGCGATATTAATTAAATCCAATTTGCTTTTTTTAAAAGCCGCTTGGTACAAGACATGGAGTGATAAAGTTCCTACCCCAAAAGCCACCATCACCATGATGAAAATGAGATATAGCCGCTGTTTTTGTTCAGGTTCCATGAGTGGGGTCTTTTTAATAACGATTTACCATGCGGAAAAAAACCAAATACCCTATATTAAGCCTACCACATGAGTAATACATAATTGCTCTATAAATAGAGATCCCAATCCACCTACAATAATTCAAAAATACACTTGGAAAAAGGCCATAAAATCCTGGTTATAGATGATGAAAAAGAGTTCTGCTCTCTTTTGCAGGAGTTTTTTGAGGGAGAGGGATACGCTGTTGAGGTGTCCTATGATGGTGAGGCCGGACTTGAAAAAGCCAGATCTTTTAAGCCTGACATAATTTTATTGGATATCCGGATGCCTCATATGAACGGGACAGAGGCATTAAAAAAAATCAAAGAATTTTGCTCTGCTCTTGTCATTTGCGTTTCCGCCATCACAAACAGTGAAATGGTAAAGGAATGCCTCAATAACGGGGCGACCGCTTACATTTTTAAACCCATTGACCTCAATGACTTAAAACTTGAAATTGAATCTGCTTTAAAGAAACACCCGTAAGTGAGTTCCCATCTTTAAGCGGATTCACTGGTTTCGCTCGATGCAAAAATATGAAACTCTGAAATCACAGGGTCGATTTTGCCTAAAAGAATTATTTTATTGATCAAAGTGGGGTTCAACGCCGTATTACGAGGCAAAATTAATTTGCCGCTTTGGGTGACCAGGTCACGAGAAAGGATCATGCCTGGGGCCAGTCCATTTAGAGTAACTCTCTTTTCTCGGGTGGTTTTGTACTTCAACGACTCAATGATCTCGGAAAGAACTTGCACCACAGAAGCATCGTATTTTTTATTAATATCCTTTTTGATCACCTCTAAAGCTTTATTCCCTTCACAAATATCCTGTTGGATATTTCGCCTGTCTCCCATTTCCATTATTTCATCAAACGTATTTGCCACGGCAATAATGCGGGATTCAATAGGAATTTCTTCCCCTGCAATGCCATCCGGGTATCCTGATCCATCAATATTTTCACATTGATGTCTGATGATCTCCCCCAATGCTCCAAGCTCAGGGTGCGATTGAACAATCTCCTGGCCCAATATGGGGATATACTTAAAAACCTTCTTTTTATCTTCGCTCCATTCCTCCGAAATACCTCCCCACATATCCCTTGGCAGACTGAGTTTTCCGACATCGTGATAATAACTTCCCAGAGCGGTTCGCCAAACGAATCGCAATTTCATATGCTCGGCAATCTCTTTAGCCAGCCAGGCAACATTATGGCTATGACAGCCGAACTCAGGATGGCTGAACTCAATCAATTTAAAAGGGAATTTGAGTGCCAGATATAGGTCTCGATTTAGTACTTTATTCTGTTTTTGAAACTTCAAACTTTCTTTTTTTAAATGATCCAGTTCCTCTTTTTTCTGTTTTTGCTCAGCCAATTTTCCTTGTCGATGTTCTAAAGCTCCCTTCACTTCCTTGAGTAAATAATCCAAATCAACCGGTTTGGTAACAAAGCCAAACGCCCCCTTCCTCATACACTCTTCCGCAATTTTCATGTTAGCAACTGCGGTAACCATTATCACTTCAACTTCCGGGTTTTTGAGTTCAATCATGCCCAGAGCCTCGATTCCAGTGAGGTAAGGCATTTTAATGTCCAATAAGATGCAGTGAGGCTTAAACTCATCAACCTTAACCAATGCTTCTTCGCCGTCATTGGCAGTTTCGACATTGAATTGCTGCTCTTCAAAAAACTCCTTTAATGCTTCACAAACCTCGACTTCGTCGTCAACGATTAATATTTTGGAATATAACAGGCTCATTTAATAAGGCGGTTAAATGTTCAGTGGCTTGAGTATTTTGACTTTTGATTTTTTCTTAGAGAAAGAGAGCTTTGCATAACCCCGAGATTCTTCGTCACGTTGTTCCTCAGAATGACAAAATGGCCCTGTGTTGTCATGCTGAGCTTGTCGAAGCATCTCGCTTTGCCAGTTTTTCGACTTACGCAAAGATTCCTTAGAGAAAGAAAAGTCATCATTATTAGTGGGTCAATTCTTTTGACCGGCCCCAAAAATCTTTTAGATTGGCATCATGTTCTTTTTGCGCTGTGTTCCGAACTGCATTCATTTCCTCGTATTTTTCCAAAAGAATATCAGTGATCTTCTTATCAATTTTGCCATTCGATACCATTTCTGAAAAAATCGATATCCAGCATTATTAATGACAGGGGAAGTTGATCTCTCACAGCCCTTTTCCATTCCGTGTCCAGGGTTTCATCAAAAAGGCGGCGATTGCCAATTCCCGTCAACCCATCCAACGTGACCAGATTATGCAGTTTTTCCTCCATCTGTTTGCGCTGGGTGATATCACGCACTATCCCGATAAACTCGCTCTTTCCATCCCAGACCATCTCGCTGATATTGATCTCGATGGGAAAAGAGTCGCCATTTTTTTTCTCGCTAAGAAGAAAAGTATCCAGGCGTTTAATATCCCTCAATCTTTTCTCCTGAGAGTTTTTCGGGGCAAAGCCATGGACCAAAGCAAAACCCGACATCGGTATGACTTCAAAATCATACAAACCATTTGCGCAGGGTAAACTTTGCTTTTGCGGGCAGGCGGATACAAAAGCAGAATCAATCAGGCCCGTCAATACTTCGGGAACGGGGTCTCCTTGTGCAAGGTTCCAATTCCCCAATGCCCGGACACAAGCTGGGTTGGTATGCAGGACAAACCCTTCCCTGTTTACATTGAATATGGGGTTAGGGTTTCGCTCAGAAAGTTTTTTGAGACTTTGAAATAGCTCAGAATCCATAAATTCAGTTGGTGTAATGAAACATGCGCTCAACACATTGCAGGGCAAGACGCTGAGTTTCCGGGTCAATTTCGATGATACTTTTGGAGCTGGGGTTTTCGAGCACGCTCAATATATCTTCCAACGAATTGGACTTCATGTATTTGCACAGGGTACAGCTCCCGGCAAATGTCTTTTCGGGAAATTCGGATTGCAAAACACCGGTCAAGCCGCACTCGGTAAGTAAAAAGAACGAGCCTCGCTTCGACTCCCGCACATGGTTGAGCATTTGGCTGGTGCTTCCGACATAATCGGCCTTACCGACTACCGCAGAACTGCACTCGGGGTGCACGAGAATTTCCACGTCGGCAAAGTTTCTCCGCACCTGATCTATGCTTTCGGGCTGGTACTCTTCGTGGACATAACAGGTGCCATCCCAGAGCTGAATATCCTTGTTCACACCTTTTTCTTTCAGGTGATTGATGACATTTTCTCCCATAAGTTTATCGGGTAGAAAATAAATTTTGTCGTTGGGGATTTTTTCAATAATGGCGTTAACATTAGAAGAGGTGACACACACGTCACACTGGGCTTTCACCTCGGCGGTCGTATTGATATAACAGACAAATGTGTAGCCGGGAAATTCTTTGCGTAGCCGGATCACATCTCTTGCCGTTATGCCATCGGCCAGAGAGCATCCGCCATCGGGGTTGGGGTCCAGCACCGTTTTGCCCGGATTAAGAATCTTGGCGGTTTCCGCCATAAAACGAACCGCTGAAAAAACGATGACATCGGCGGCAGACTCTTTCGCTCTTTTCGACAGGGCATAAGAGTCGCCGGTATAGTCGGCGACACTATAATAAATTTGTGGCGCAACATAATTATGTACGAGGATGATGGCATTCTTTTTGCGCTTGAGCTCTTCAATCCTTTGTATGGTGGGAAGCAACAGCTCACAATGTTCCTGAGTAAACTGGCACACGGGGTTGCCCACCTGAATATTTTTGAGCTTTTCGTATAAATTTTCTGCGGTAATCATGAGTTTTTCCTGCTATCGAATAAAGGCAAATCCCCCCAACCCCCTTCGTAGAAGGGGGAGCCTTAATGGACCCCTCTTTTACAAAGAGGGGCTGGGGTGATTTAGAAACTTTCGCGC
>CAZEBI010000046.1:0-17047 GCA_964510355.1 uncultured Nitrospina sp.
CAAATCTTTAACCATAGGAGGCGGAGCACAGATATAAAAATCAAAATTACTGGAAGGCAGAAGAGGTTTTATGTTTTCAACATTAACTCGACCCTTGGCGTGATAGTCCTCATTCAACACATCGGTTTGAGCTGGAGCGCTGTAAAAAACATTCAGACGAACATTTTCATGCTCCCTTGCCACCATTTCCAGATGTTCCTTCATCACATGCTCTTTCTTATTTCTTACCCCAAGAAAAAACCAGACCTCCCTCTTGGAACCCATTTCAGTGATGGCATTGAGCATACTGAGTACTGGAGTGATCCCCACTCCCCCCGCAAGAAGAACCACAGGCGTTTTTCTAGTCATGGCCATGCAAAAATGTCCGCTAGGAGCTTTGACATCCACAATATCATTTTCGTTCAAAACGTCATGAAAATAGTTGGAAACCAAACCAGGAGGCGCAGAAGGATTATCTCGGGGTGCCGGAACCCGTTTGATCGATACCCTGTAACGGTCCGGGTGAAAAGGGCTGTCCGACAGGGAGTAACAGCGAATAACTGGCTGAGGCTGGCCTGGAATGGAAACCTGGAAAGTCAGAAACTGGCCGGGATGAAACCCCGGCAACTCCTTGCCATCGTGCGGAGCAAGGTAAAAAGATGTAATATCATCCGTTTCCTTGACTTTAGAGACAACCGTGAATTTTCGAAACCCGTTCCAGGCCAGTCTCACCTGTTTGGCTTCGAGCTCGCGTCGATCCATTATGCTTTTGATCCTGGCTTTCAACAGCTCCGCTTCGAGATCAGACTTCTCCTGATTGATGGCAAGAATCCGCGAGTTGTTAGCCATAAGCACCAGCACATAGGCTACCAGACCCAATAAAAATACCAATGCGACAAAACTGAATATAATGTTCAGCAAAATTCCTCCTTAAAGGTAAGCATCCCGTCACTAATATTTCATCATGTTGCGGGTTCGACCTTCACGGTCAGCATATCTTTTTTAAAACTCGGTTTAAAGTGATACATATGGCATTTCTGGCATTCCAGCTTGATCTGCGCTTCTGAGTGGCACTGCATACAGGTCTTCTTCCTGATAAACTCAAAGTTGCTGCCCCAATTACCGGGATCATACTCTTTAAAAGCCGCCATATAGTCCACTTCCTTATCAAGAATATGGCAAGTTGAGCAGGAGCCTTTGGCGCCTAATATTTCTATATGGTTACCATGCTTATAACGCACATAAGGACGGTCATTGGCATTTTCATAATTCCATTCCACAGTCAGATGAGAACGCCCCTCTGAATTTTTGACCTGCGTTACCGCGTGGCATTTGATACATCCCCCCACTCCATCTTTAACGGAAAGAATCTGCTCGCGCATGGCGATGGCTCTTGCGACCTTGTCTTGCTCACCCTGCTTTGTTGACACAGCTAAGGCAAACTCCACCCATCTTTTAGCTACCGGGTCGGCGTGCCCTGTGGGCTTGTAACGGATTTCCAGCATATCGGCATACCAACCGCCAAACCGGGCCTCTACAGGAGGATCATATTCCAGATTCAGGCCCCAGGAGCAAGCCGCCCGCTTGAGCACTTCCGGGTTCAAACCCGCTAACAAGTACTCAGACATTGACGTCTCAGTTTGCCCATCAATCAGTTCTGCAAAGGGAACACTACTTTCTTTCGCCATGGCAAGAATCAGGTCCTGAAGAGGCTGTTCATAGGCTTTAGGGTCATCGTCAGGAATATTCAAAAGAAAAGCACTCACTAAAGCCGGCTGTTCTGTGGAAACACTGAGAAACTCCTCTTCCTTTTTTTCCTGGCTATCAGGAAAGTTGCACGCCTGCACCAGCGATTTGCGGTCAATCAGGTCTTGCAGCAACTCCGGGAGCCGCAGGAGAATGAGTTCTTTTTTCTTGATCTGTGAGTCATGGCAGGCAACACAAACCACCCCATAACCTTCCGGTCGAATCTCCCGATCCGACAGCGTTATCGTATGACAACCGATGCAGGAGTCGGGAGCTTTATCAGAAAATTTTGGGTTATCAAAATGTTTTTTTAAATGCGAGCTGTGGTCAAATTTGATCGCGTTCCGGTTGGAATAAGGAAATTTTTCAGAAAATTCAGGGTGCCCGCGCTCGAAGCTCTCAAACTTGTTTTTATGGCAAAAGTTGCATTGCTCCGGATGCAAAGATCTCGTGCTCATTGTTGCACCACTATGTTCCCGGTGACACATGATGCATTGCGTGTCCTGAATCTTTCTATCAGGAGACAAGCTGGCATTATGTGCCGTGAAACTGGGGCCCCCGAAACTATGACAATTCACACATTGGATTGAAAGATCCGCTTTATTGAACACCGCTTTTACCCAGGCAACAGCCCCCTTGCCATGATCCACATGGCAGGTGGAACAACCTGTCGTAAATTTAGCATGCGATTTGGATAAAGGCCCGGCATCGGAAATGCTGACTATTCCTCCAACGCGGGGGTCCAGCGCCAGCGAAGAACCGATCAAGGCCAGGACAACACCCACTGCCAGCACCACCAGCCTGCCACGGATGACCCGCAATGTACTTCGAGGAGCACAGGCCGGTCTTTGAATAGAACATTCTCCTTTTGGGCCGGGACCCTCTTCACAGGGGCCGCCGAATCTTTTTTCCCTTCGGCATTCCCACCGATCATTTTTCAGAAATGGACTGCATTCCCGGATTCCCCCACAGGTTCCATCCGCTTCAGGCCCATGATTGCAGGGGGTTTGCCATAAAGCCGCTCGGCCGCAACGATAAGGCAGGTTGGGCCTTTCATAATGGCTCTGGTCATGACCAAACTTGTTTTCTTCCATTAGACGAAAAACACCATGATAAGGATTAAATGCCAGAAAACCATTGCCATCACAGCACCCGCAAGAGGAATATGAACCAGAAGCCAGGTCTTAAGTAATGTTTGCAACGCATAATGAAAATCTATCTTTCTTTTTTTTTCCGCCAGCGTATAAACCCTGCCCAAATATTCACGTTCCTTTTCATTTAAGAAACGTTCCAAAATCATGCACTGCTGGCGTACCCAATGCTGGCTCAGATGACTTCCAAAAATATTATTGATGAAAAAACGCGGTCGTTGAAAATACCATCTCAAGGTTTCCAGGTAATGCTCAGCCAGAGTACTGCTCCCGGTTTCTTCGGTACAACTCAGAACCAGAGATTCCACTTCTTCCCTTATTCCCGCAATCTCTCCCGGAATCCGCTCATAAATGATTTCCATGCCACTGCATGTAAGCTGGCGAGGATAAATTTTTTCTATAACAAGACCCATCACTCCTGAAATAGAAGTGATATAAAATAAAACCGTCAACACCTGCCCATAAAAGCCTTTCACCCCTACGCTATCGGTATGAAGCCAAAACAGAAACAGGACCAGGAACCCGCCCACCGCGTGCAACCGGAACCATCGGGATGAAGGAGCCAGGGGCAAAAATGGCAGTCGCTTGCGTGCGCTGAAAAGAGCGATAAAAACCAGCACCCCAAACAATACCCAGCCACTGGCGAAAGCTGGAATACCCAACGAGCGATCAATCTGGATAGTCCATGCCCAGGTCACTAGAAATAAAAGGGCCGCAAAACCCATATAGCCCCAAACCCGGTCCAAGCTAAATTTCTGGTATATTTTCATCAAACCCTGTCTTTCTAAAGTCCACCCTTCTCATGGCATCATGCGGACAGGCAAAAACACAAGCCGGCCCGCTGATCTGGTCTGCGCATAAATCACATTTTGTTGCTTTCAAGATGGGTTTCTCGTTTTGGGGGTCCGTAATAAAATGTCCCGCCTCATCGCGAATGGAAACCATGCGGATATTGGAATAGGGACAGGAGTTAGCGCAGGTTTCGCAACCAATACAAGTATCATCATTGATAAGGACCATACCCCCTGACATGGATCGGTGAATGGCCCCTGTGGGACAACCGATCATGCAAACAGGGTCGGCGCAATGCATGCAGGCATTGGCCACCATCCAGTTTTCAAAAGTCTTGCCATGCCTGATGAACCTGGGGTTGCCATCATGCGCCGCAGAACAAGCCCGGACACAGTCATCACAACGCACACAACGGTCCAGGTTTATCAGCATCGCCTGCGTTCCGTTGATGAAACGCTCTTCAACCGCCCATTCCATCAAAGCACCATCCGTCAGGGTGCGATCCATAAAATCCTGCAACCTCCTTGAATCCAAGGAAGATTGTACCGCCACCTGCCGAACCCCCTGCCTTGCCGACGACCAGTGAGAGAACAAATGTTTCTCAACGGTTTTACTGGGCACTCGTAGCATTTCCGCATAACCCAACGCGGCAATGGTCACTCTCATACTGACATTGGACTCCCCCTGCCAGGCCCGAAAGAGTTCATCCGCACCATAAAAATCCCCGGTTCCCAGATAGGTCAGGGTCTGCTGACCGTGGCCCCGGTCTACTGACACCCGGGCAAACCCGGCGCGAACCATTAACACACCATCGGGATAATCCCCCTGCCTGGCAATAACAGGCTCGTCCTTGATGCCTTTATCCTGGCTTTGAAGTTTGTTATAGGTCAAGTGCCAGTCAAACTTGCCAAAGGTTTCAAAAAGGGTGGCATCTGCCACTTCCTGGAGATCTTCATCGTTCAGGTGGGAAAAAATGGAAGTCGCTCTCAAATGGGAGTTCAGAGCGTTTGCGCGATAACGTTGATCAATCAGCCGACGCCAGCCCTGATCATATTTCCTGAACTCACGCAACCCCTGCCAGCGTATTTCAAGAAGTTCCGCATCGGTCTCGGCGAAAATGGTGGAAGTCCTGGGGGTTCGCCCCAGCGCGGCAAGCTCACCAAACAACGCACCCTTGCCCAAAGAAGCGGTTTTATTTTCATCTAAAATAGCGGGAACATCCTGGAGAAAAACATGCGCGGCTCCCAGGTCATCCGCCCCCCGAACCTGGGCATGCAGGCCATGATGTTTAACGTCACGGACTTCAGGAGTTTTGCGTTGGGTCCAAAGTTGTTTGAGGGCCTGCCAAAAGGTTTTCTTGCGGACAGTCCGGCGCCCGAGCATTTCACCAGGAAGACCGGGGAACAACACAACTTTTAATGAACCATCCAGAATCAGAAACGCGGAATTGCCGTAATCTCCCTCGCGGATGACAATATCCCCCGCCGAGTATTTTACAATTCGCGCATCATTTTTCAGAATTCCCTTTAGGGGAATATGGGAAGGAAATTTATTTTCTTCTATCGCAGAAATTTCAGGAATGGCCAGCAATCGTTCCACATCCTGATCGGTCATGAACAGACCGAACGGCTGGTCCCATCTTTGCGGACGCACTTGAGTTGTCACAACCACCTGCCACCTCCAAAAATCACAACTAGAAGAGGCAGACTTATCATCTAATCCTGAAGTGCTTTTAAAACATCAGGAGGAATCAGAGAAACCCAGGTCCAAGTTGCAACCCCTTCCCTATTTATAATCCGATTTAGCCGGGAGCTTGCTTCCAACGGCACCGGTTAAATCTTTTCCAATCACAGACTCAACAAACTTGACAGCATTTTCCCGGGTTGGCGTAGCCAGAAAATCCGCCGCTCCAGAAACGCCGCTGAGCGCAGACCTGGCATTTTCAACCCGTTTGTTTTGTGCTTCTTTATATTTAGCTTCCCCTGATTTTGACATGGCTCCGGTGGCAGAAACAAGCGCCGCCGCCTGACCGATCACATAAATTTCGGCCAACTCCTGAGGGGTCATTTCGGTATTCACGCTCATATTGGGTGCATAATAACGATGTCGGACCGACCCTTGAGAATGTTTTACCAGTTCAAAATCGGGGTTGATCGGGTGTCCGGCTCCCAGCATTTTAGCCAGATCATCGGCTTTAAGGTCGGGATGCGCCAGACCATGACAAGTCATGCAATTTTCAGCAACTTCATACTTCATGGAAGGCCAGATTAATCCGGCGGCTGTGGAGTCGGCAATCCGTTTCGCTTTGTGATCTGCGGCTTCCTGCTCCCGCTTAACATCCTTGCCACCATAATTATCATGGACCGCCACCCAATCGGAGGAGGCACCATGGCAACTTTCGCATGAGGTCCCTGACTTGGCAACCGGTTTGGCCCCAGCGTCTTTTTTCTCCAGGGTGTAATGACACAGGTAGCAGGTTTCGTTACGCTTCATTCTTTTCTGTCCCCCGACAGCCTTCAATATTTTCTTTGGGGAGGGTTTACTGGCATCTTTTGGCTCCCGATGAACCGTGCGAAAAGAAGTGAAGTGTTTGGTTTTTTTCCAAATCTTGGCCTCTGCCTCGTGGCATTCCTCACAAAGTTTGGCTCCCTTAAAAAAAGGTTGGGCCATTGACGTGGAAGAAAAAACCAGCCCTGCGCCCACCCAAACCAACAGCATCAGGAAAAAAAATTTTGATCCGGAATAAACACGCTTCATAACACCCTCCCAAAATATTTCGGGACCCCAGACAATCTGGATTACCCTTTGAATTAAAATTGATAGAGAATTTCTGTTCGCAAACCATAACCGTTACCCCGTTTTTCCTGGACGGTATAATGGCTGTCTACCTGGAGCTGAATTCTTTGGGCCAGCCTTTGGCGGAACTCAAAACCAAAAGCTAAATCATCAAACCTTTGACCACTGGTATCTTTTCTGCCAGCCACTTCTAATGTAAGGCTGGTTCGGTGATGGTTCCAAAACGCCTGGTAACCGGTAGCAAAACCCGCCACATCATCCGCAAAGCTGATCAATTCCGAGCCGAAATTGCCTAGGCTCGGCGAGGCGAACAATATCCCTAAAGCACCCAGCGGCCCGCCTACAATCGGCTCACGACCCACCTGGGTAAAGTTTCCAGCCGCTACAAATGTATTAAAATAGACGATGTCATCAGACCTTTGAGGTGTAAATGAAACCTCGGCAGAAAAAAGCGTTCCCGTGCCAACTTCTGCGCTATCGTTGTCCTCGGCAACGGAACTATTGACCCTGAAAGCGGTGCTAAAATGCCCGATCCTCTGAATGGCCGAAAACCCTATATGATAGCTATTCCCAACTGCCTCCTCATCGGTCACATACACAAGGTCCAGATTCCATGAGGTATCCTGCATATCCACGGAGTTAAACAAGCCAAACATATTCGCCTTGTCATCCCGCTCACCGTCGCTTCTCCCCAATTCGTTCCAACCCCATACAAAGGAAGTCCTTAAATTCGGAATGCCCGGGAGATGAATATTATTACGGACAAGTGCAAGGGCATCGATCTCATCATTGAGCATGATGCCTTCCTGAAATTGCAACAACTGTCGCCCCACGGAAAACCCATAATCCTGCATGGTGATTCCAGCTGGGTCCATCTTTGGAAACAGGCTTCCAAGATCCCCCTCAAAGAACATCGTCCTAATATTCAGGTTGAACTCGGACTCTCCGGAACCGCGGTTATCGTTGAACGCGACTCGGGAAAATCTGGAGGGTTGATTTTTGTCCAGGGGCCGAATACCAATGATAAATTTTTCCGTCCCCGTCAGTTGTATATTGGCGTACAGGTCCAGACGATTTGCCCATTCGGAGACAGTGCTATCGGAACTCGCATTTTCAAACGTGTGCACCGACGACCGCATGGTTCCAAAAACCCAAAGTTGCGGCTGCCAGACAGCTCCCCAAGGGGTCTCAAAACCCTCATAAAGACTTCCTGTACCGAGAAAAAGGTCTCCCCCTTCATAAATCAAGGGAGGACGCGTACCCGTATCGGAGGGAGGACGCAGTTGAATATGCTCACTCGAGAAGGCAGGGGTTTCCTCGGTATGCCCCAGAGGAAACCAATCCGCATAAGCGGGAAGATTGGCACACAAAACAAATAAACAACCTAATAACAAGGACAATAGAGCACTACTGAAAGAACCCATCCTTTTTTCGAATACTCTCTCCACTCCCATCGCCCCCTCCAAAGCAATGTTAAGCCGGCTTTAAAAACAGAAATATACCGGTTGACTATTTACCCATTTTCAGGATAATTTCTTTTTCCCACAGGACTTCATAACCTGCGGCAACCCCGCCCACCACTTCCTGAGCACTCATGGCATAGTCGAACCCTCGGCCTTGAATAGCCCCAATCAGATTCGCGGGAGCCATCCCGGCTTTATATTCGATCCTCGCCTTATAAGGGCCTTTACCCGTGAGCATTTCACCGTCAATCCGGTATTTCGCCCAACGGTTTCCCAAAGGTTCTATACTCCTTCTATGAACACGCTCTGTAGCCGGCTCCCCCGTCAATATCAACGACTGAATTGAGGGTCGGACAAAAGGAATCGTAGTTATCGGGTAAGGAATGGGAATGATCTGCTCGCGCTCCCCACCACGCAGGTTTGAGACTACAAATCGCGAACGCAGGTCAAAGAGCTGCGTATCAAGAGGAACCAGCCCGGCATGGACATAAGATGATTCCCGATCGCGCACATCCCCGTTCGCGTCCAAATCTCCCGACTCAAAAACCACTTTCCCGTCGCGGTCCGTCACAACAACATGGAGCCAGACCAGCCTTTCACCCGTAAAACCCGTAGGGGTATTATGACCATCCGTAGGATTGCTGACATTCACTTTAAAGCGAATGCCATCTTCATCGCTTTCCTGAACCACGATTTCATTAAGGTGATAACCATTACGCAACACCTCTAACCGTTGCTCTCTGGCCCAGGCCAAAAGTTCATACTGAGCGTTCAATATTTCCCGGGCATCGTACCGGTCATCCACAGATTCCCATCGTTCCGGGAACTTCATACTCTCATCGACTTTATCTTCAAACTCATCCGTCCCCCACCCGGCCTTGTCGTCAAAGTGGAGCCATTCCTGCATACTGGCCATTTCCTGAGCTTCCGCATTATGCGGGAAAAGCCCCGGATGGATGACTGAGTAGTCGGGTCCTGCAAAAAAATGGTTAGTGACCTTGCGAACTTTAGTTGGCTTTCCTCCCACAATGGCGGCGGGCCCCTCATTATAACCAGCGGGGACTCCCTGCACTTTGCCCATATGGCAATCCTGACAAGTGATGCCTTTTGCTGCGGCGGGAGAAGTGCGATATTCACTGAACGCCTCCTCAAGCCGGAAACCATTGAACAAAGTCACATCATGGCAAGTCCCGCAAAATATGGGTTGCGATAATGAAGCAAACTTTTTGACCTCTGCATGAACTTTGCGTCCAGGCTTGCCTTCTTCCGTCACCACTCTGAATTCATCATCCTTTAGAACCCGGGCCATCTCTTCATTGCCCATCGGCCCATAAACAGGGTCCAGCAGACCTCCTTCCACCAGGGCCAGCCGTCCGCTTCTTTTATTGTAGTCCTTATTCATACGGTGACAGACCACACAGGTAATGCCTTCGCGTGAGGTGGGGTGCCGATCCAAATTGGACATGAATGGGGATTCACCCAGGTTCGCGCCGATAGGACTGTGACATCTGAGACAGAAATCTCCGTTAGACCCGCTGGACAATTCATTGATCTCACTACTGAGGGAAAGATAAACCGGGCTCAACTGCGCATAGGAGTGTTGAGAAACCGACCACTCCTTATACTCCTGAGGATGACAAGTGCCACACGTCGCGGCAGAAGGATATCGGCTTTCAGCAAATAACGCTTCATGTTCGGCGGCAGCCTGAAGAGCTACATCGAGCTTTTCATTCCCACCTTCACCACTGGGTTTTTCTGTGGTTTCAGAAGATTTCTCAGCGACAACTTTCATGCTCGAAGTTGAAGCGCCTTTATCGGATTTTGTTGTATTTACTGCTGCGGGGTCCGGCACATTCTGGATGCAGGAATATAAAAAGAAAAGCGCCAGGATTGTCATACCCAATGGCAGGAAAGAGAGGCCTCTTCTTTTAGAATGACCGTTCGAAAGTGGCACGGTAGGCTTGATAACAAATCTCATATTTCACACCTGCGGGATATATATCCTGTTGTCGGAGAAAAGCGGAACCTCAACCATATCCTATAATCGCAGGCTCCCCCGTTAGAAACCAGCCAAACACTTGTCACTGTCGAATAATAACCGGAAACCCGTCAAGGTCAAGAATAAACTCTCTTATCAGATCGGAGTATCATTTGCACAGGGGAAATTGCAGACCACATGAGTATCCAAACTCCGAACACCCGCTTTAAAACAATCCCGCCCCGGAAAATCCAGACTCGCGAAACCATCAGGTCATTGAAATTCAGATTCTTCGAACAAAATAATGATGCGCCAATAAGGTCAAAATATACTGGGTAGCCATGATACAGGCGAAGGGGACTAAACTGGCTGAAAGGGCTCCAAGAACGGCGAACAGGGCAAGCAGGAAAAGCGGCAGGTCGAGCCCATTCCAGCGCCAAAACATCAGAAGGGTTTTTATTTTTTCATAATAGGCTTGTCGTTGCTCTAAAGTCAAATCCGGTTGTTCGTCTCGACCCACTGCTTTAATCTGACGCAAAAAATTCCATTTACCGCGAAAATAAAGTTGCTGGGCCTGCATATAATAAAAATAAAGCACCAGCACCGCTGATTTTTTGATCCTGATTTTTTTGACCGTGTCTTGAATTTCCCGCTCCATGCCATCGTAGCCTTGCAACATCAAGGTGCCCAGGCTCTGCTTGCAATAATCATAAGAGATGGCTCTTATAATAATCAGCCCTGCAATAGCCTGCAAGGTGAGCTTATGTTCCGGGAAACCGATAATGAGCCCCCACACCACAGCGAGATAGGCAAAATAACCGGCGATGCCATCGATCAACCGCCCCCATCCGCTGGCCATGCCCTTGGCCCGAGCCAACTGCCCATCCACACAATCGAGCACCAGCGTGGCTTCCAGCAAAAGCCCACCCATAATCAGAGATGTCGGGCTGGCAAAACTAAAAGCGTAACCGGAAGCAAAACCCGTCAGGACAGAAAAATAAGTCACCTGATTAGGAGTGATCGCCGTATTTTTTAAAACGCTCACTGTCCGCTTTGCCAGCGGGTCTTGAATATAACGATTGACCGGTTCCACCAGGTCTTCGAGTGTGTGACTTGCTGTGTCAGGAAATCCCATGTCTTACAACCATTTTTGTTGTTGATACCATTGAATCGTCTGGGTCAACCCTCGACTCAGCTCAAATTGCGGGGAAAACTTAAACTCTGCAAAAAACTTTTTTGGTGAAGCCGCCCAGGAACTTTGTTTGATATCAATCATCCTTTGCCGGTCAAAAAGCGCCGGCTTGGCACCGAAACTGGCCCACGCCTCAAAAAACAGAGCGGCAAGGCTCAGTACCGCTTCAGGAATTTTCAGAGTTTTCAGCCGGACATCCATAATACGCGCACACTCTTTTGCCACCTGTTCCCATGCATAAACCTGGCCATCGGTAACAAAATAACGCTGCCCCTGCTGTTTTGCCGAACCCGATGCAATGAGCATGGCCTGCACCAGATCGGCAACATAAATCAGCGAAAGTTCTTTGCCCGCCTTGCCAATCTGCAACCCCCATCCCTTCTGCACCAACTTGATAAAAGTAAAAAAATTCTCTTCTCTAGGGCCATACACCACAGGAGGACGTAAAACCATAACAGGAAGTGAGTTCGAAAACCGCAAGGCGATTTCTTCTCCCGCAAGTTTGGACTGCCCATAAAAAGTCACCGGCCTGCAAGGGCTGGTTTCATCAACGAGGCCCCCCTGCTGCGTGCTGGGCCCGACTGCCGCCAGACTGCTCAGGTGCACGATGCCCTTGATTTTTCCCGCCCGCTCCCGACATTGTTCGTACAGATTCGAACAGGCTGTAGCGTTGACAGCAAAATAACCGGCACGGGTTTTCGCCTGGGTCAACCCCGCACAATGAAAGATATAATCCACATCTTCTAACGCAGGAAGTTTAAAATCCGCTTGCGCCAAATCCACCTTATGCAGATGCATTTGCGAAACATCCAGCCACTTGAGGTCGGAAGATTGCCTCACCAGCCCATGCACCGTGCATCCGGCGGCCAATAACCGGTCCACCAGATGACTGCCAATGAAACCATTGGCACCGGTAACCAGCGCTGTCGCGCCTTTAAGGTGTGATAGGTCGTTCATAGATGCGGTGTCTTTTATAAATTTTTCCCCCTATCCGGTGCATCGGGTCAACAATGCTTTTGTTATCCGCCAGTAACCAGGACATCTCAAACCATTTTATATTTTTTTCCGCGAACAGCCGGAGAGTTTCATAATAAAACCAGGCATCGATGCCCAGCCTGCGAAATTTTTTCTTCACCCCCAGCATGGGTACCCGGTAAACATCAATCTTGTTTTTCTGCCATAAAAACCGCGCCCACCCAAAGGGGAAAAGTCTCCCATCCAGTTGTTTGAGCACTCGGTTGACATCAGGAAGGGCCAGGGAAAACCCGGCAGGTTCGCCTTTGACTTCGGCGATCAAACAAAATTCGGGTCGCACGATGGATTTCATTTCCCGCGCAGAAAATTTAAATTCTTTTTGGGTCATGGGCACAAACCCCCAGTTTGAACTCCATGCCGAGTTATAAATATCCCAGAGAATGGAAATTTCTTTTTCAAAGTGGCTCAGATCCAGGCACCTGACGGTGAAGCGATTTCTTTGTTGCAGTTTTACCGCAGCCTGCTTTAAGTAATCTGGAATCCGAATCGGGTCCATTTTAAAGGCTACAAGGTCCTGGGCTTTTTGCAGACCCCACTCGTCAAAATGCTTCCTGTAATATTCCGGGTTATAAGGGATGCCAAACATCGTCGGCGAATCAAACCCCTCTACCAGCAAACCACACTCGTGGTTGGTCGACAGGTTCATCGGCCCCATGAGGCGGGCGAACCCCTTCTCCTGACACCATTGATAAGCCTTGTCCAACAACAGGCGAAAAATTTCGGCATCATCCACCGACTCAAACATGCCGAACATGCCGACGGATTCTGAGTGAAGTTTCTGATAATTCCAGTCCTGAATCAGGGCGATCCTCCCCACCGGGGACTGGTTCGCATCCATCGCCAGAAACAGATCGACTTGGGCATGTGCAAAAAAGGGGTTGCGGGCAGGGTTCAGGAATTGTTTGCGTTCCCGGATAAGGGGGGGAACCCAATGCGGCTGGTCTTTATAAATTTTCCAGGGAAGGCGGACGAACCGTTCCAGGTCCCGACCGGTTTCAACTTTAATGAGGTTCATTATTCCTTGGGAATGACACCAAGTTTTGTCCCCAGTTTTTTGAATGAGCTTAGAACAGCATCAAGGTCTTCCTGACAATGCAAAGAGGTATAGCTGGTTCGAATCATGGCATTGAGAGGTGGCACAACCGGCGACACCGCGACACCGGCAAAAACCCCATCATCAAACAGGAGCCTGTTCAAATAAAGCGTGAGGGCTTCTTCTCCTATTTTTATCGGAACGATGGGAATAGCATTGTTATTGACTTGAAAGCCCATATCAAAAAACCCTCTTTTGATATAAGCGGTATTTTCCCGCAATTGGTCGATGCGTTCCGGTTCATTAATCATGATATCCAGGCCTGCGCTGACCCCGGCAACGGATGCCGGCGGCAGGGCCGCAGTAAAAATAAACGCCGAGGCTTTATGGCGAATGAATTCCGTGATCTGGGACTTTGCCGAAATAAACCCGCCGATAGATCCCAGGCTTTTGGAAAATGTTCCCATATAGATATCTATTTCGTCTTCCAGGTTGTAATAACTGGTAACGCCCTTGCCCTTTTCACCCATGACACCCAGGCCGTGAGCCTCATCAACCATGACGCTGGCACCATGGTCTTTCGCCAACTTTACGATAGCGGGAAGGTTGGCCATATCACCACTCATGCTAAAAACGCTGTCGGTGATAATCATCTTGCCTTCAACGTCCGAATATTTTTCCAGATAATATTTCAGGTGGTCCATGTCATTGTGGTTATAGCGGACCGTCTTTCCCGCTGCCACGCTACAGCCTTCATAGATACTGGCATGGTTTTCCCGATCCGAAAAAGCCACATCCCTTCTCCCCAAGAGGCAGGCAATGGTTCCTTGATTTGCCTGGAACCCGGTGGACATGACAATGCTATCTTCCCGGCCCAGGAAAGAGGAAATCTCCCTTTCCAGGGTTTTATGCAGGTTGAAAGTGCCATTGAGAAAACGACTGCCGGTACAACCGATGCCAAATTTTTCCAAAGCATCCCGACTCGCCGCGACAACGCGAGGGTCCTGGGTCAGCCCAAGATAATTATTGGTCGATACAGAAATAGCTTTTTTCCCGTCAATGACAACATGACAGCCATCCACCTCCTGGACTTCCCTGAAATACGGATAAATCCCCAACTCCTTGGCCTGTTCCGGGGCAAAATAGCCAAAGCATTTTGCCAGAATTCCTTTTTGCTTGCCCACGGGTGAACGCAGATGGGAGCTCTCAAAATCAAATTTCTCTTTTAACAACGAAACAATTTTGTTTCTTTTCAAATGTGAGGGTTCTCCATCCTCACTTTCAAAGTCATTGAGCAGGGTGAAAGGCTTTGTCATAAGTTTTGCACCATAAATTTATAAAAATCGCAACGATGACTCAAATCGCTATGCATTAATTTTCTCTGCGGCAACTTATAGCCCCTTACTTAAATTCAAGGAACCCTTTTAGAGATATTCCTGCCCGGCCCGCTGCCACAATTGCTTTAATGCCGGAAACAACCCCGAACAAACAGTTTGACCGTACAGGGAATTTTCTCCCTGATCCTGAATCAGCCGACGATGCGCCTCCTCCAACGCGTGATAAGGCAAGTCGGGGAACAGATGGTGTGTTGCGTGATAACGGAGCCCCACGGGCGCCCATAACGGAGTCGTCCACCTGTTTCCGGGGATATTGACCGAATCCAGCATTTGGTTCGGGTGACTCATCACATTTTCCTCGGGGTTTTGGTAACGGTGAGCCCCCAAGGTTCTGATGGAATTAACCATAAAAATCAACGCACTAACACAATACCACAGTAACAGAGCCGTAGCAGGAATAATTTTTGTCACCATCGCCCCTATAAAAACCCAGGCATATAGGCACGCCAGAAGTTCTTGTATTTTCCAAGCTTCCCCACTTTTCCAGGAAGACTCCGGGCGCTGGTAATCCAGATCGATGACCAACGCCGACATCCGGGCCAGCAAGAATTTTCTCAGTCTTTTATCGATCATCGATAGCGGAGTTAAAACCGAAAACCGTGCCAGAAATAAAATGGGCACCCAAAAAGAAAACAATATATGGATGACAATCCATTTCCTTTCCTTTAAAACGAAAGGAACATATTCCCCATCCTTTTGGGTACCATAAAGATTCTGTTTATGGTGGTCGAAATGAACCGACTGATAAAGAAAAACAGGGACCATGAGAGGGAAACCACAAAGCATATTCCAAACCCAACGAAATACACCGAAGGTTCCCTTTTTAAAATGGGCAATTTCATGGATAAATAAAACCGCCCGATACAAAGCCAGACAAGAGATGCCCACAAACAGAATTTGCCGAGAAGAAAAAGCCGGTGCAACCAGAGCCAGCACAAAAGTTCCCCATCCCAGAAAGATGATGAATAAAAAATCCAGCCAGTAAATAGCAGGGTTGCGCCGAAAGAGATCTTTCACCAACTCCCTCGCCCTGCTCATCGGAAAATTTTTCTGCCCGGAATTTTCATGGGCCTGTTCAGTCAACACGAGTGTCCTGTCGGTGGGTTCGGTGTTTTGGGTAATCCAGCACTTTGTGGCAAGGCAATTCGCGATCCCGTTAAAACATAGGGCCGCTCATGGCCGCAGGTAATTTTCAGAAACCCCTTAATTTTTTTCCGCACAGGATACGCACAACACATTTTCCGGCATGAGCAGGATGCGACCCTCTGGAATCGGATTCGAACAACGGGCGCAGAGGCCAAAACCCGGCAAGTCTATTTTGTCCAGGGCCTTTTCAAGCTTGACCCGTTTGGATCGGGACGAATTCAACGAAGCTTCGCTGATATTCTGACTGCTGATCGCCTCCATGCGGGTGAGGCGGCCTATGGCATTGTCGGGGGCAACCGGTTTCGAGGTCAGAGTAAAACTTTTTATCAAACCCTTCTGCACCTCAATTTGGGCAACGATTTTCTTCTTCAGTTTGGCTCTACCCTCTTCGTCCATAAACGATCCTAGTATTTAACACACAAAAATCAGGTTATTTTTGCTCTGGAAGAAATCCCGACATGGCGCATCTTAGCGCTAACAGGGGAGTAAAATGGCTTATATCCTGAGACAGGTCTTGCATAAATTCATGCGCCTGATTCTGATCTTCAAAACATTCATAAATATCATCCAGAAACCCTCCCCGCAAAAGCGGATGTTCCAGAAAACTCCGACCCGGCCCGAAAGAAATTTCCAACGGCCACTCGGTCACCTCAACCCGCTCCAGGCCCAGTTCCTCCAACCACTGTTTTGCCTGATTGGCGGAGGGGCGCTCCTCTATGTACTCGGCCAAAGCCTTGCGTTCTTTCACCAGGTTTCTCCGTTTCATCTCCTCGTCCACACGGACCCATAAAGAGTCAAACGTTCCCAGCGAGGGAAACGTCAGCACGATTTGTCCGCCGGACTTTAAGAGCCGCAATAAATTTCCAAGAGCCTCAAAACGATTCGGACGGAAAAACATAAATGAAAGGTTTCCGGTAATGCGATCAAAACGGGGAAGCGTTGATGGCAGAAATCGCATATCCCCCACCTCAAATTGCAGCCAGGGCATATGCCGGCCTTGAACCGACTTGGCCCGAAGCACTTGGGCCGGATGGATATCCACCGCTAGAACCTTTCCCGAGGGCCCTACCTGTTCGGCCAGATGAAACGCAGGGGTTCCTCCTCCTGCGGCGATGTCCAACACCGTGTCGCCCGGTTGCAATTCCAGATGATGCATCAACAATTGTGCAAAGGGGGTGGACCAGGGATCGTTTTCAGGCAAAGGCCAGGATGGCATCATAATATTCCTTAAAGTAGATCTCTATGTATTCGATAGTTTAGCCTCGGGCAACCACTAGCCGGTTACTGAAAAACTATTTAATACTCGTTTTCACAACCCTCATGTCGGGTTTTGCCCAAT
>CAZEBI010000047.1:0-16980 GCA_964510355.1 uncultured Nitrospina sp.
AGCATCGGTTCCATCCGCGCCGTTCGACCATCCACCGCAGTACCCACTTCCTCGTCATAAAAATCGGCGATTTTGGACAGCATTTTATCCAGAGAACCCGAGGTCTCTCCAACATCGATCATTTGAATGACCATGGGCGGAAAAACAGCTTCTCGTGCAAGGGGAGCCGACATGGTTTCGCCTTCTTTAATGGCCTGAATGGTTTTGAACACGGCAATTTCCACGATTTTATTTCCCGAGGTCCGCGCACAAATATCCAAAGCTTCGATCAAAGGGACACCACTTGAAATCAAGGTTCCCAATGTCCGCGAAAATCTTGCTACCGAAACCTTTTGAATTAAAACTCCAAATACAGGGAGCTTTAAAGCAATACGATCTATTTCAATATTTCCCCGTTCGGTGGCGTAAACCTTTTTGAAGACAAAGACAAAAGCCACTGTGCCGCCTATCATGACATACCACTGGTCTCTAAAGAAGTCGCTGACATTCATAACGATCTGTGTGGGTCCCGGTAGTTCCTGACCTCCCCCTGCAAACACCGCAGCAAACGATGGGATAACAAAGACCATTAAAAACGCTACGACGACAAAAGCCACCGTCATAATGGCTCCCGGATAAACCATGGCGGCTTTCACTTTTTTCTTTAACGCTTCTGCTTTTTCAATATACGCCGCCAAACGCCTGAGGATGATGTCCAGGATTCCGCCCACTTCTCCCGCTTCGACCAGGTTGCAATAAAGCGAATCCCAGGTCTCTGGAAATTTTTTTAAGGATTCCGACAGGTTGTTGCCAGCTTCAATATTTGCTTTGACCTTTAAAATCTTTATCCCAAATGTTGGGTTGTCCGACTGTTTCCCAAGAATATCCAGGCATTGGACCAGAGGAAGCCCCGCATCAACCATGGTGGAAAACTGGCGAGTAAAAATGACCACATCGCGGGTGGTGATTTTATGAACCTTGGGTCCAAATAAAGCACTTTCACCCGCTTTTTTCTTGATGGTGGTAACGCGGATGTTCTGTGATTTAAGTTTAGAGATCGCCGCCTTTTTATCCTCCGCTTCCACTTCTCCGGTTTTCATTTTTCCCCGGACTCGCGATTTGTAGGTAAAAGTAGTCATCATCGACCCTGGGTTACCCTTGTTGTTTTAAAGTGTAGGAATTAATTTTATTTTTTGTGCTTTCAAGCTCCAACCCGATACGTGTCAGCAAATGGGTTGTCATCCGCAGTCGTTCCGTAAGCGCCAGGATAATGGGTTTCAAACCATCTGGAAGCCCGCTCATCGCTTTATCAAAAAGTGCCTTGTCTATCACCCCAACGGTCACATCGCCAACAGCACATATATTAGCACTGCGCACGCTTTCTGAGATCAGGCCCATCTCTCCAAAAACATCTCCCTCTTTGAGAGTTCCTACCGTTACGGTTTTTTTATTGATTTTCTTGGTAACGCGAACCTGGCCCTTGAGGATCACATAAGCATTGTTGCTCATAATCCCTTCGGTAACGATCGTATTGCCATCCGCATAGCGTTGGTGAATTGGAGTGTCTTGCAGGCTCATGCTTTCCCCATAGTGTGAAGAGTTTCTTTGAATACCTTATAAAAAATATCATTTTCGGCAATTGATTTTTTTAACACATCTCCCAGCTTACCTACGTCTTTTTCGTTGATCACAACATTGGCGCTTTTTTGGAAGGCCTGCATATTATTCAGGGTCTTAAAGTTCGCCCCCATCAACGCAACAAAAATATTTCTCCGCGTCACCATAGGCATTTCGATCAGGGTTTCATAAACAGGATTGTTGTCCAGACTCTTGCCGCCGTAGTTTTCATGCAGGGCAATAAAATGGAAGTGGGTGAACTTCATTTTATGGACCGCATGTGCCGGGGATTTGGCATATTGAATTTTGTACTCTTTATCTTCCAACTCCTTAACCCAGGCAGACTGGTTTGTTTCGTCTAATATCAATGCTAACTGGTCATTTTCATCATAAATAACCAGATCCTCCTCCTCTTCGAAATCTTCCTGCTCCACAACCATGGCTGCCATATCCAGGGCTTCTTCCTGTTTGGGTTCTGGCTCCTGGGCTTTCAGGTGTTGATCTACCTTGATTTTGTTTTTGCAACCCGGGCAGGTGACGGAGAAGGCTTGATCCTTCGGCAATTTCTCATCGGGAATATTCATCGACCGCTGGCAGGTGTTACATGTTACTTGCATCTTGGTTTGCCCTTTCGTATAGAGATCTCTGTTTATTCGGTAACTTTCTCTGTCGCAACCTGGCCCTACGTCTGGCAAATTGCTAAAAAACTATTTGGTATTTGCCCTCAACCTTCATGTCGGGTTTTGCTCAACGGCTTAACCCCCCTTATCAGGGGGGAACTGGGCAAGTGCTTGATTGAGCCGCGACAACTCTTTGCTCGCCAAATAGAGCGACGGCACACCGGCCCCACGCCTAGTGGTACTTATTTTTTGACTTGCGCTTCATACTCATCGTCCATATCCAACGTGTCAATGTCTGTGGTTTTCTCCCCTTTAGCCGATTTGAGGGTGTCAATACCCCGGCCCACCACAGCCTTGCGCGAAGCATATGCGAGAGCGGTTTCTTCTGTGATGAGACCCTCCTTATACAATTTCAATATATGCTGATCGAAAGTCCACATGCCATATGCGTCGCCGTTAGTAATGATATCGTAAAAAGTTTTATCTTCCGTTTCGCCATTAATGATGGTGTCTTTTACCCGCAGATTAGAAGTCATGATCTCAAGCAAGGCAACCCGACCCCCACCCACTTTGGGCAGCAGACGTTGACAAATGATCCAGCGAATGGTGTCAGCCAGACGTATGCGTATTTGCTGCTCTTCTTCCTGAGAAAACATGCCCACGATGCGGTTGATGGTTTGTCCGGCATCGACTGTATGCAGGGTACTCAAAACAAGATGGCCGGTTTCTGCCGCACTGAGACCGATCTCTACTGTTTCGCGATCACGCATTTCCCCAACCAGAATGACCTTGGGTGCCTGGCGTAAAGCCGCTCTCAGCCCGGTGGAGAATGCATCGAAATCGCTTCCCAGTTCCCGCTGGTTGAAGGTGGATTTTTTATGCGGGTGCACAAATTCCACCGGGTCTTCCAGAGTGATAATGTGAATGGATTTTTCTTCATTCATTTTATTCAACAACGCCGCAAGCGTGGTCGACTTACCACTCCCGGTCGCCCCGGTGACCAGGATGAGACCATTTTTTTCTTCGGCGGCTTTGGCAAACTGGCCCGGAAGTTTCAAGTCTTCAATGGACGGTATGCGGGTCTCCAGTTTTCTTAATACAACAGTATAGTTTCCACGCTGTGAGAATATATTCACGCGAAACCGGGCTTTGCCTACCAGAAAATAGGAACAGTCGCAGGAACCTTGTTTGATTAAAATTTCTGTCAGCCGCCTGTCCGCATTGATCAGGTTCAGGGCAAATATTTCTGCCTGAAACGGTGTGAGTTTCTCGATGGGAGGGTCTATAGGAACCGCCGTCAATTGCCCGGACGACTCCACCTGACAGGCTTTGCCCACCGTGATATTGAGATCAGAAATATTTCCGAACGCTTCGAGCATGGTAGTTAAAATATGATCGGTTTCTGCTTTTCTCATAGATCGCTCACAAAAATTCGGGTGGAGAGCTTAGGAACTGAACAAACCGCTCTTTAACAATCGCCTTGTCATAGGCATCTTCCGGACTGATTTTTTTCGCTTCCAAAGCTACGAGAATGGCATCGTCCAAGGACTGCATGCCATATTTTTTCCCCGTCTGGATTGCCGAAGGAATCTGGAAGGTCTTGCCCTCACGAATCAGGTTGCTAACCGCCGGGGTCACTACCAGGACTTCGAGTACTGCCATTCTGCCTTTTTTATCGATACGCTTGAACAGGTTCTGGGCTATGACTCCCTTCAAGGATTCAGAAAGGGTAGTGCGAATTTGCGACTGCTGGTGCGCCGGGAACACATCGATGATCCGGTCAACAGTTTTTGCCGCACTCTGGGTATGCAGGGTGCCAAAAACCAAATGGCCCGTGGAAGCGGCTTCCAAAGCCAGCTCAATGGTTTCCAGATCCCGCATTTCACCCACGAGGATGATATCCGGATCTTCCCGCAATGCACCGCGCAGGGCAGACTTGAAGCCTTTTGTGTGCACCCCCACTTCACGATGATTCACAATACAGCTTTGGCTTTTATGGACAAATTCAACCGGGTCTTCAACGGTGATAATATGACTTTTTTTGTTCTTGTTGACATAGTCCATCATAGCGGCAAGTGTTGTGGATTTACCACTTCCCGTTGGTCCTGTGACCAGAACCATTCCCTTATGCAACATGGAAAGTTTGGTGATGACTTTGGGAAGCCCCAGTTGCTCAGCAGTCAGAATTGTGCTTGGAATTTCCCTGAAAACCGCTCCCACACCCCATTTCTGCTGAAAATAATTTGCCCGGTAGCGGGCCAGGTTGGGAATTTCATAGGCAAAATCCACATCGCCGGTTTCCTCAAAAATCTTAATTTTGTTTTCCGGGGCAATTTCATACAACATCGCTTTGAGTTCATCATTTTCCAGCGCTTTGTATTTGACCCGTTCCATGTCTCCATGGACTCTGAGTATGGGCTGCGAACCCGCAATCAAATGCAGATCTGAAGCTCCCTGATCATTCATTAGCTTGAAGAATGCGTCAATTTTAGCCACAGTTCACTCTATCAGTTTAGAATTAATAATAAAGTCTTTGACTACTCTGTCTTCGCTTTCCGGCAAGGTCAAGATCGTGCCGTTTAAAAACAATTCTACTCCTGCTTTATTGCCCACCGTCAACCGAAAGGTTTCATCACCCCAGAAGGCCTTTGCGGTTCCTGCCGGGAGAATAAAATCTTCTTCCTTAAAACCATCAATAGTCATATTAAACCACGAATTTTCCTTTGCCCGAACCAAAAGCTTCAAAGGTTTTTCCATCTGGGTAGGATTTTGCGGGTCTAAATCAGGCAGTGAGGCACTTACGGTCGTCAATTCAACCGATTCTTGAGGAGGGGAGACTTTTTTCTCGTCCACATCTTCCGATGAAATAACAAAATGTTCTTGTGCAGAAATCTCCAGGTCGGCAGAGTCAGCTCCCTGAATATCCATATTTTCTTCTACCAACGGTTTTTCGGATAAACTGGAACTTATTGAAGGTTCTGGTACAACCACCTGTTTTTGCAGTGAAGAAGCTTTTTCCTCCTCCGGTTTGTCTCCTCCTGCCCCGGTTTTTATCAGGAACCCCACTCCAAACAAAAGACCGACAATCAGCAGAATTAACAACCCGTATGCCAAGATGGTTTTGGGCTGTGCTTTTGAGGCAGATATTTCTTCGGAGGTATTCTCCTGATTTTTGCGTCCCACAGATTCTTCATAGATATTGAGCATTTCCTCAACATCTGAACCGATAACATTGGCATAGGACCGGATATATCCTTTAATAAAAACCTCGCCCGGAAGTTGATCAAAGGAATTCTCTTCAAGGGCCTTAAGAAAACGAATATGAATTTTAGTGGCTCCAGAAATTTCTTCCAGAGGCACTCCTCTTAATTCGCGTTCATGCTTCAGATAAGAACCAAAATTTTCAACCATAATTCTTAATTCCACAAATGGGTTTTATTCCCCAGCTTTAAAATAATACTCCGTTTAAAAATGTCCCCTCCGTTTGCGGCGGAGACGTTCATTTAATTTGGACGAACCAATTGTAGGTACTCCCTGGATTTTTTGGCCAATTCTCCTCTGGGGGAATAAAGAATCACTTTCTGAAAATGATCCAGAGCCTGGTCTTTTTTTTCTTCCTTTAAATATAGTTGCGCCAACTCAAAATGGGCTTGAGAAAAACGCGGTTTGAGAAACAAAGCTTTCTGCAAAGATTCCATAGCTTGATCAAAACGCTCCTGATTAATATAAGCCAGAGCCAGGTTGAGCCGAATTCCGGCATTATCTTTTATCTCAAGAGCTTTTTTCCACTCGATTTCTGCTTCGTTCTTTTTTCCCGAGTTGTAGAAACATAGCGCAATCCAATTATAAATCTGTTGGGGTTGCAGAGTTCCAGACCGTGCAAGGTCTTCCCGAAAATACTGGATCGCCTTTTCCCAATGCCCCTGTTGCATATATATCAAACCCAGCTGCTGATACGCCGCCTTGAAATCATTATTTAATTTGATGCTTGTTAAATACTCCTGTTCTGCTCTTTTGAGATCCCTCTTGGAAAAATAAGCTCGGCCCAGAAAAAAATGGAAATTCGGTTCAGCAGGGTCCAGCTCCACGGCTTCTATAAGCAAAGCTACCATTTTATCTTGTTGGCTCAACGAGCCTGCCTGGATGGCTTCCTTGAATTTTCTCTGAGCCAGCGACTTTTTACCCTCTGACTCATTCAGTAGCTCGGTCGTGGCGCAACCTGTGGAAAATGTAAATGCAAACAAGCAAATTAACACCCACTTTTTAGACATCGGGACTCGGGTCACCAAAAAGCTCATAAGTTATTAACTTTATAAAGGGTGCCTCTAAAAATTGCTTTTGGGCATGAGCCCCTTAATTAGCAGGGGAGGCAAATAGCAAAGACTTATTGGGCTGAATTAATCCATTGCTCGCCAACGCAAGTTATTGTTCGCTGGCTCCACGCCGAGTGGCCCTTCGCAGGGGAGGCAGATAGCAAAGACTTGTTGGGCCGAATTAATCCGTTGCTCGCCAACGCAAGTTATTGTTCGCTGGCTCCACGCCGAGTGGCCCTTACAAACAAGGGTCTGCGAATTGCCCGAGGCTAAATTATAGAATAAATAGAGATATTCTAAAAGTTATTCAAGTGTAGCAAGTGGAAATTATACCAAATGGCTAAAACTTTCTCAACTGTGTAAGTATAAAAGAATCAAAGGCCAAGACCTAAAAAAGACTAAAAATCCAAATAACTCTAAAGAAGCGGACCCGTTAAGCCGATAGGAGCTATGATAAATATTGCCCAAAAGCCAGAAAATGCGCCAGAAAACCACGCTAAATAATTGTAAAAAAGAGATTATTTTAGGTTTTTTAACATTTTGAGGCTTAAAAGCGCAGGATTTTCAGTAAATACCCAAAATCGCTACGCTGGCATTATTTGGTTGAATTATATATACTATATGGTGTTCAAGGGGGCGAGGCTTTTGCATTGTCCCGTTAAAATAGAGAGTTTTTAACTCAATCAAAAAATATCGTGAACCGAGAGGTTTGAAAGGAGGCGCCTGGAAAAATTTGCTTTAAGCTGTTCCTAAATTAGATATCACTTTCAATTTGAAGCATATATATATATAGGTGATATGGATAATGAAAACCAAGCTAACAAAGCGATTTTCTAAATTAATCGCAGTTTTGGCTTTTCTGGCCCTTTTGGCAGGAAATGCGTTTGCGGTTACTAATAGTGAATCTGTTGTGTCTCCTTATTGGCAGTCGGATTCTGGATCTTATACCTTCATTGCAGTGAGCCACACCTCTCTTTCCGGTATGGCCTCACAGATTGGTTTGACCATAAACGCTATTCAAAATGACCAAGCAGCATTTGGTACAGCGGTGAGCTTCACAATTGATGCCGGAACAACGACGAGGGTGTTTATTGTAAGAACCAACCAATCAACCATTAATACGACCAGTATTTCGTCTGCACAATTCATTGTTGGAACCACCAATTTCGAACACGGACATATTCGTATCGATCCGATTGCAACTGCCCCGACGACATCAACAGGACTCGCTACTACGACAGGCGACGGATTCAGAGACATAACGATGCTGTCTTTCTGGGGTACGGTGGTTGTAGAAACAAATACTACGGGCTTTGCCATGGAGTTCATTGGCGATATGCATGATTCTGCTGTGGCACCGAGCTTTAATGGTTCGCAGGGAATGGATGTGGGTGGTCCGGCGGCACCGTAGGCTAATGTTCTAAATTCAACTTTGAACTGGAAAAATTCATTAAGGAGATCGATCCATGAAGAATATAAAACAATTAATCCTGTTCGCGCTCGTTGGGACATTGTATTTTGCCCAAGCCGCCTCAGGACAAACTATCACCCAGGCGGACGATACCCGAGTTAGCTCTCGTCTAGCGATTTCGCCCTATGCTCAGGCTGTTCCTAATGACAGCTACACATTTATCGGTATCAGCCATCCTTCGCTGGATTCGGCTTTGACCCAGATCGGTGTAGTGGTAGAAGCCATTGGCATGACCACCACGATTAATAATGCCGCAGGTCGGGCAGTGGTTTTTACAATAGATGCGGGCGAAACGCACCGGGTTTTTATTGTGGATCAGGGCCATTCCACTATTAACTCCAGCAATTCCTCTTTCACCGACAGCCGGACTCATCTGATTCCGACTGTTGCCTCCGCTCAGTTCGGTGCAGTCCGGATCACTACTGTGAGCGAACGCCCAGGCTTGGCGGCGGGTGCCAGAGAAGTTCAGGTTGGAACTGTCAATAAATTTGACAATTTGGCCCAGCTCAGTATCTGGGGCATCGTTTTCATTGAATCCGGCGGCACCGGTTTTGCCATGGAATTCATCGGTGATATGCAGGATTCAACATTGGGCGGAAATCTGACGAATGCGGGATCTGACGCGTCAGCCCCTGGTGGTAGCACTTTTCCCAGACCCGGTCGCGGTATCAACTGAGCGGGTGGGTTAGAATCAAGTTTTCATCTCAGGGGCCAGCCAGTGATGGCTGGCCCCTTTTTTTCACCTTATTGTTCAAAGGATTGAACTATGAGACGCTTATTTTTCTCCGCTTTACTCTCTTCCCTGTTACTTTCCTGCACTTCCCAGGACGTTAAAATTGACGTAAAACAATCCCAATCTCATTATAAATTGGCACTGGAATTGGCTCAGTTGAGCCTGTTCAAAAATGCGTTGGAAGAGTTTGACCTGGCTATCAAATTCAACCCTGAGGATGCAAATATTTACCGAAAAAAAGGCGTCATTCTTTTTGGAATGAAAAAATATACAGACGCAAAAAATAATTTTCAAAAAACCATTGTCTTGGACCCGAAAGACGTGCAGGCCCATATCAACCTGGGAATGATCCATTACACTTCAGGAGATAAAACCGAAGCTTTAAAAAGCTGGGAACATGCTATAGGGCTTAAACCTGACGACAACGATTCTAAAGCATTAAATAATATCGGAAATATTTATAAAGCCAAAAACGATCTGCCAAAAGCCATTGAGTATTATCAAAAGGCTATTGCCTATGAACCCACAAGCTCTACTTATTTGAATAATCTGGGGGACAGTTACCGCTTAAAAGGCGATCTGGATAAAGCCGAAGAAACTCTTTTGCAGTCCCTGAAAGTCGATACCCATGGAATGCTCACTCATTTCAACCTGGGAATTCTTTATCAAACAGAGGGGAAGTTCAACAAGGCCATTGACTCATTTCAAAAATCATTGAATATCAATCCGTTTTATGCGGAAGCGTATTACCAGCTTGCTACCACCCATCTTAAGACGAATAACAAAGAATCCGCCATACAATCCCTGGAAAAAGGACTTCAAGCCGATCCTAATAATCTAAGATTCCAGGAACTTTATAATAAAATATCGGCCTCTTAGTTCCGGCAGATAGCAAGGGCTCGTCAAGCCGCTTATACTCTTTGCAAGCCAGCAAAAGCTATTACCCACGCTAATAAGGCAGGAAATTTTCCCCTGCCGTATAATTTTTTAACAGTAAAACTTGCAACCGCAAATTCTCTGGATGTACAATGCCCAAATGACCCAAACCTCCGCAGAAAACAACCTCTCCGCCGCAGAATTGAAGGCAATCCTCATCAACCATAAAACCTGGCTGGAAACCGAGGGCCAGGATGGGGCACAGGCAAACCTGAAAAACTGCCGTTTAAAAGGAGCCGTGCTCTTAGGTGCTGACCTTAGAAACGCTGACCTTGAGGGGGCATACCTGTATGGAGCTTATTTAAAAAATACCAACCTTGAAAACTGCAATTTACGCGGAGCCAATTTACGCGGAGCCAATTTGCGGTGGGCCAACTTGAAAAATGCTGATCTGAAAAATGCCAACCTTGTGCGCGCTGATTTTATGCAGGCTGAAATGAAAAATGCTCACCTCGAAGGTGCCAACCTGAAAATGGCCACCGGCCTCACACCCGAACATCTCGCATCAGCCCACACAGACAAAACAACCACCCTCCCGCCAGCGTGACGCTGGACCCCATATGCCAAACTCTCTCTAGCAAGCAAAGAATTAACTCGGCATAATATGCCCAGTTGCCCCGCAGGGCGTGAAAGTAGACGAGGAAACACTCTAACGTGGGAGAGAATTCGCAATGGCTCATTGAGCCAAGATAATTTGCGGCTTGCCAGAAAAACTATTAATTTATGCAAACCCCCTTTATCCCCCTGTCAGGAGGAATTATTAGAGTATTGCGCTTGATAGTGTTGTCTGACTCATGGGCAATGCAGTACGGGCCCCACGCCGAGTGAGGGGGGTTATTGGAAGACCATTTTGGCGGAAGCTAGCATGCCTTTTAAGCTGGAGGTCGCATCTTCGACTGCGGTGGGTTCGTAACCACAATGGGCCGTACAGTCGGCGCATTTGCGGTTGTTTTGATGGCCGTAGCTCTCCCACTCCGTGGTTTCCATCAACTCCTTGAAGGTCTCGGCATAACCTTCATCCAAAAGGTAACAGGGCTTTTGCCAGCCCAGCACGGAATAGCTCGGGTTTCCCCAAGGGGTGCAGGAGTAATCTCGCTGTCCACGCAGAAATTCCAAATAAAGCGGGGAGTGATTCAAATCCCAACGGCCCTTTTCGTTTTTTTCCAGTAATTTGTCGAAAAAATCAAACGTTCGCCGACGTCCAAAAAAATGATCCTGATCCGGTGCATCCTGATAACGAAATGCAGAAGCCATCGTCACACCATCTATCCCGAGGGAAGCAAGATAATCCAAAAACTCCTCTGCCTTTTCTACGGTCGTATCTTCAAAAAAGGTGGTGGCACTGGTTACCCGGAAGCCTCGGTTTTTTGCCTCTTGAACCGCCTCAATGGCCAGTTTGAAAGTTCCTTTCTGGTCAACAATACGGTCATGATCCTCCTCCATTCCATCCAGGTGAACAGAAAGGGTCAAATAAGGACTCACTGGCAATTGATCCAAATACTCTTTGAGCAAAATTGCATTGGTGCACAAATAAATAAAACGTTTCATGGCCACCAGGCCTTTAACAATTTCTACGATTTGCGGATGCATCAAGGGTTCGCCGCCCGCTATGGAAATAACCGGGGCACCACACTCCTTTGCGGCTTTAAAACACTGTTGCGGAGTCAGGTTCTGCTTTAATATTTCATTGGGTTTTTGAATTTTTCCGCAGCCAATACACTCTAAATTGCAGCGGAATAAAGGCTCTAACATCATCACCAGGGGATAACGCTTTTTGCCCTTTATCTTTTGGCGGAATAAATAAGCCCCTATTTTAACCGCTTGGATCATCGGAACAGACATAGATGTAAATTCTCTCAATAATTAAATGGTTTTAAAAAATAATGAACGACCCCGCAACAAAGGGCACCCTAATGAAATATTATTTTAAATGCCGGGGAATAAAACCCGCCTGTGGGATTTTAATCGATTGCGCCTGCATGATTTCTTGCTAAAATTTCAGAACAAAGGAGTTTATTATAAAACATGCTATTTGGGGAGAAAAGGACTTTATCCCTGCCGGACAAAGGACATTCGTCAATTGACTGCCAAAAAAATCCGTATTGGCAGATCTATTAAGATTGGAAACCCGTATTGAAAAAATTTCTCTTCTTGCTGATCTTTGTTGTAGCGGCACTCGCTTTTGATGGAACCCTGGCCAAGGATATTTTCGATTATAAAATCAATACCCTGTCGGGTTGGTTGGGGTTGGTTTTAATCGTTGGTATTTCTCTCACCCTGTTCCTGGCAGAATCCACCAAACCTCACCAGAACAAAAACACCCGCAAGTGAACCGCTCGGCGCGGGGCCAGAGTGCAATAGCTCTCTCTAGTGAACAAAGAGTTAACTCGGCTTGATGAATCGTTTGCCCAGCTTACCCCCCCTTCCACCCTAGCAGATTGCTCTGGTTTTCTGTAGTAAGCTCAATAACGCGAACGGTTCTGCTTGTCGGTCGGTTCCGATCCAGACCGTTCCATTGCCGCCATGCGCCACGCTTGTTTTTTCCCCGGACTTTTTTTCCATAGCAGAGATGGTGAATTTGAATTGTCCGCTGGGAGAAATATATTCCACTTCATCTCCCAACTCAATGCGGTTTTTAACTTCTACTTCCATCCAACCCGGTCGTTCATTCACAATCTGCCCGCCGAATACCTGAGCCTGATTTTCCTCCTGTGGCGAATCAAAGCGCTCGGTTTCCCGATTGGAAGCGGATATTAAAAATGCAGATGTGAAACCCCGGTTGGCTGTCTTATCAATTTCTCCCAATAAACTTGGATCAAAAGAACGTCCCTGAGCCAGATCATTAGTTGCCTTGCGGTAAGCCCGGGTGACCAAGGATAAATAATAAATGGATTTGGATCGGCCCTCTATTTTAAATGACATGACACCTGCCTTTTCAAGCGGCTGCAAATATTCCACCGCCCGCAAGTCTTTCGAGTTCATGATATAAGTGCCGTGCTCATCTTCCTCTATGGGCATCATTTCGCCTTCGCGCTGGGTTTCCTCAATGGCATACTGCCCCTGCAAAGGCTGATACTTTTCGCTTTCTTTTTCTTTTTCTTCATGAACATTGAATTCCCATCGACAACTGTTGGTACACGTGCCCTGGTTGGCATCACGGTGATTGAAATAATTGGATAACAGGCACCGGCCCGAATAAGCAATGCAAATCGCCCCGTGCACAAAAGCCTCCAGCTCTATTCCCGGAACCCGCTCATGGATTTCACAAATCTCTTCTAAAGCAAGCTCGCGCGATAAAATAATGCGCTTGACTCCAAGGTCATACCAAAACTGGGCCGAAGACCAGTTCATGGTATTGGTTTGCACCGAGAGATGAACGGGAATCTGTGGAAACTCCTTGAGAGCAAATTGAATCATTCCCGGATCAGCCATGATGAACCCATCGGGCCCTAATGCAGCGTGTTGCGCCAAGGATTTTTTAAAGGATTCAATTTTTCGGTTAGGTGGAAGAATATTGGCTGTAACATAAATCTTCTTACCTTTTTCGTGGGTGTAGGCAATGGCTTCTTCAAGCAAATCGTTTTTGAAGGGATTCTCTCTTGCTCTGAGAGAAAATTTTGGAATGCCGGCATACACCGCATCCGCACCATACGCCAAAGCGTATTTTAATTTCTCAGGACTGCCAGCAGGCGCTAATAATTCGGGAACCATAATTGCACTCGTTATCCTATAAAGTACTTCAGGGAATTTCTGTTTATACTGAGAGCTTACACCAATGGGATATGAAACCGTGGGGATATTTTGCTCTATTTATTCGTCAACCTTCGAGCCGCCTCGACTTGGTGAGCCCTTGCTATCTGCCTCCGGCGGCTCGCCGGGGGAAAACGCGATCAGTCAGCAGTGGGAGGGGGCTTGCCTTCTTGCAGGTCTTCTACCAAGGCTAGGGTGGACCGAAGCCTTTTTGCTAAAATTTTAAGGATGGGCATCAGAGATTCTGGATTGTGGTGCGCCAGATGATTGAACGTATCCTGGCTCATGATCGAGATGGAGCAATCTTCCAAAGCCACCACCGTGGCCGAACGCGGGAGCCCATCTATCAGCCCCAACTCTCCAAAAATATCATTTTCCTTAAGCACTGCTATGATTTGCTTATCTCCGTTGGGGCGTCTTTTGGAAACCTCTACACGTCCCGACTCAATAATATAAGCGCAGTCGCTCAGCGTACCCTCCTGAATGATTTCCTCGCCTTTTTTAAACTTTTCTGTCTTCATATAAAACCGCTGTATAAAGTATTTAGCACACTTCCCGCAAAACTTGCAAAAACCCAGAATTCTAGGCTTATTTTAAATCTTTAGCCACAAAATTGCAATATTGCCCTTAAACATGAACATATCCATCTGTTGCAATACAAACCACAAAATAAAAAGGACCTGCAACTTCTAAAATGCAGATCCTGATTTGACCCTATTGATACAAATTTGACTGACAAGCCTTTCTAGAAATCACCTGTTCCGGTTTTCAACCCCCAGTCGAAAATAACCCTGTCGGGGTTTTCTGGTTCTCAATATCCTCTAAAATATTCAGGACTTTTCTCAGGCGGCTTGCAAGAACTTTAAGAATAGGCATTAAGGCTTCTGGATTATGTTTTGATAACGAATTAAAAATCTCCTGCGTCATCACCGATATCGTGCAGTCTTCTAAAGCCACTACATTCGCGAAACGGGGGAGGGAGTCGATCAGACCCATTTCTCCAAACAGGTCATTCTCTTTGAGAATACCTATGACCTGTTCCTCACCATTGCTCAGTGTCTTGGATACTTGTACCCTGCCCGATTCAATAATATAAGCGCAATCACTCAACATGCCCTCTTCAATGATCTTCGCGCCTTTTTTAAAATATTGTTTTTTCATTTACACCCGATCCTCTATCGCTGGGAAATATGGGTTTGTTCTACCAGACAAAAATCATGGGTTGCGGCAGGAACCTGCCTTATAGCTCCGAGGAGGAAAATCGGGATTAAAATTTAAAGGACCGACAAGGGCTACCAACCTTCTACACCAGGGTAGCTACAAACTACCAACGGGTATGGTTTCGGATATCACTTGCTTTTTTTCCAGTCTTTCCAACAGTCGCAGGGTATTTCTTAACCTGTTTGCCAGGATCTTTAAAATCGGCATCAATGCCTGAGGGTTGTTCTTGCCCAATGATACAAAAGTTTCCTGAGTCAATTTTTGCAGTTGGCAATGCTCCAACGCCTTAACAGTAGCCGAACGAGGGAGCCCGTCAATCAGGCCCAGCTCTCCAAAAATATCATCTCGAACCAGAACCCCCACAAACTGCTGTTGATCATTTGCAACAGACTTATAAACTTCGGCCGTTCCCGATTCCATGATATAGGCGCAGTCGCTTCTCTCGCCCTCACGGATAATCGTTTCGCCCTTCTTATATTTCAAAGTTTCGCTTTGATTTGCCATGCTCACCAACCCTCAAATATTATCTGGTTAGACCTGTGGCAAAACCACTCGCACTTTGAGAACCCGATCTTTGCGAGTCCGGGACGTTCGGGGAGAACATGTATGCCACCAGACCCGCAAAGAGCAGGAAAATAACTATGGGTGTCCAAGGCGATTTTTTTCCGGCCCGACCTCTTCTTTTAGGTGCCGCCTTGCCGTTACGCAATGAAGGTTTAGCCAAACCCTTAACCTTGGTTTTTGCTGTTGCTGTGCTCATTGTTTCACCTCAATAAACTTTCAAAATAATCTTTCCTAATACTTGTAGAGCACGAAGCATGCCAAACCCCCACAATTATGGGGGTGTAGTCTCATAAGCTGTTATAAATAAATGAATTATAGATAGTTTGGGCAGGAAAACTTGAAGGGGGTCTGCCTAACAACTGTCTCACTATGAGACAATATGTCTCATAGTGAGACAGTTTTGAGACAGTGAGACAAGTTTGCTCAATTTGTCGAGCGATACTTCTTTATTTTTCTATAGAATGTTGCCCGACTGATACCCAAAACCTTTGCAGCCCGGGGAACATTTCCATTTGCCTGGGTGAGGGCATCTAAAAAAGCCTGCTTTTCGATTTCATTGAAGGTTCCTCCTGCAGGTGGAAAAACCAGAGGAGGAGGTTGGGCCGGTGGAACAGAGGAACGCTCCTGGATTTCCGGCGTGGCAATGAACTGGTTGTCATCCCCCACATGCCCTGCACGAAATTTCTGGATTTCCGGCGAAAGGTTTTCAATCTGAATGGTGTCCGTGCGGGTGGAAACCATGGCCCGGTAAATCTCATTTTCAAGCTGACGCACATTTCCCGGCCAGGTATATCGAACCAGAGCTTCCAGTGCATAGGAGCTGACAGCGGTAATTTTTTTTGTGATATCGAGTTTGTATTTTTTTAAAAAATGGTTGATCAGGATAGGAATATCCTCTCGCCGTTCTTTCAAAGAAGGCATCAATACCGAATAGACCACCAGCCGATAATACAGATCTTCACGGAACTTTCCCTGCCGGACCGCTTCTTCCAGGTTCTTGTTTGTGGCGGAAATGATTCTTAAATCCACATGTATTTTTTTATTGCCACCAACCCTCTCAAAGCTTTTGTCCTGCAAAAAACGCAAAAGTTTCACCTGCATTTTTGGCGGCATCTCTCCCACTTCATCGAGAAAAAGGGTACCGCCATCGGCCACCTCCAGCTTGCCTATCCGGGAATCATCGGCACCGGTATAAGCACCTTTTTCATGACCGAAAAATTCATTCTCCTGAAGCTCTTCAGGGATAGCACCACAATTGATCGCGACAAAATCCCCCTTCTTGTAGGCGCTGTTAAAATGCAGGGCTTTTGCCACCAGCTCTTTGCCGGTACCACTTTCTCCGTGGATGAAAACATTGATATTGATTCCCGAAACCTCGTCAATCTGGGCAAATACCTGCCTCATCGCATCACTCTGCCCCAGAATATTCTTGTAGGAATAGGTTTGCTTCAACTCGCCCTGCAAATGTTGGATCTTGTTAACCATCGTATGCATTTCGAGCGCCCTATCCACATTCGTTTTAAGACGAACCTTGTCCACCGGCTTGGTCATATAATCAAATGCCCCGATTTTCATGGCTTCCACCGCAGAATCTACCGCGTCATTATTTGTCACCACTAAAACCGGAATGTCCCGGTTTGCCAGCTTCAAACGTTTGAGGATGTCCAACCCCGCAGACATGTTGATGTCCAAACAAATCGCGCCGGGGTTTTCATCCAGCAGATTCAGGCAAAGTTCACCGTTGTCAAAAACCTTGCCACGGTAACCCTGATCCTG